>NZ_KE384623.1:130214-140439 GCF_000426905.1 Dolichospermum circinale AWQC131C | reverse complement strand
GGCAGGCAAAATAGTTATCGGGCAGGCAAAATAGTTATCGGGCAGGCAAAATAGTTATCGGGCGGGTAAGATAGTTATAGGGCGGGTAAGATAGTTATAGGGCGGGCAAGATGCCCACCCCACAAGAGTTTGATAAAATATTAATATGTAAGTAGGTTGGCGCGGGCAAGATGCCCACCTCACAAGAGTTTGATAAAATATTAATATGTAAACATAAGGGTTTGGGATGATTCCCAACAGAATTATGCTCATAGAGGAGAAAAAGTTAACCTGGGAAGAGTTGAGCAAAACCAAGGGAGTAGGGGACGAAGGGGAGGAGAGGGAGAAGATATTTCCCAAGCACTAAGGACTCAGGACTACCACTACTAAGTATTTATTTATGAAAATAGGGTGTTTTAACTACAAAAAACAGGTAAAAAACACAAAAAATCCTGAAATCTATATAAATTAATAGTTTCACCTATCCACTTCGGGCTACAACACCTTAGAATGATTCATTGAAAAGTCGAGTCAATGGGATTTACGGCGGTTTTGAGTGTAAATACTCTCTAGGAACGATTTTTGTATTTGTACAAGCAGAAATTTACGTAAAGATGCGAAAGGGTGCATCTTGAAAGAATATCTGGTAAAACTTTAGGAGTCTGATATGAACAAAGGCGAATTAATTGATGCAGTGGCGGAAAAAGCTAACGTTACCAAGAAACAGGCTGATGCTGTTTTAACTGCTGCCATAGACACCATTGTCGAGGCGGTTTCTTCTGGTGATAAGGTGACATTAGTGGGATTTGGTTCTTTTGAATCACGGGAACGCAAAGCCCGTGAGGGACGTAACCCCAAAACGAACGAAAAAATGGAAATTCCCGCTACCAGAGTTCCCGCTTTTTCCGCTGGGAAACAGTTTAGAGAAAGAGTAGCACCCCCAAAAGAGTAAGTTTTGTTCTAGGGAGAGTATTTTTGATGCCACAACCAGCACACGGGGGAAATTTAGCCTGGGCGGCGGCGTTAGCTGGCTGTTCCCCGGATGCTATTGTGGATTTTTCCGCCAGCATCAGCCCCTTGGGACCGCCTAGCAGCGTCATTGCAGCAATTATGTCCCAACTGGATAATCTCAAGCATTATCCTGACCCGGAATATAGTGAACTCAGACTGGCTCTGGGTCACTTTCATCAAATAGCTGCTGATTGGATTTTGCCAGGTAATGGTTCAGCAGAATTATTAACTCTGGTTGGTAGAGAATTAGCGCAATTAGCAGCAACCGTTATACTGACTCCGGCTTTTGGGGATTATTACCGCACTCTGGCGGCTTATAATGCTAAAGTGCTGGAGTTTCCTCTGGATTTGGGAACGGGGATAAAGGCTCTACCTAAGAAGGAGAATATTTCTCTGTTTCCAGATTTCAGATTTCTGACCTCGGAATATGGGTTACTCCTGAATAATCCTCATAACCCGACGGGAAAGTTATTTTCACGGGACTCTATCCTACCGTATTTAAAACGGTTTGCTTTGGTGGTGGTGGATGAGGCTTTTATGGACTTTTTACCCCCTGATGAGGAACAAAGTCTGATTGAATTGGTGCAAGAATATGAGAATTTAGTGATTTTGCGATCGCTTACAAAATTCTACAGTCTAGCAGGTTTAAGATTAGGTTATGCTATCGCTCACCCCCAGCGTCTAGCCAAATGGCAATCATGGCGAGATCCCTGGCCTGTAAATATTTTAGCAGCCAAGGCAGCGATCGCCGCTCTCGAAGATACAGAATTTCAAAATCGCACCTGGAAATGGCTACCAGCGGCGAGAAATCAACTATTCCAAGGGTTAGCTTCAATTCCTGGTTTCACCCCCCTAGAAGGCTCTGCTAACTACCTATTGGTACAATGTCAGCAGTCTACTTCCCAGTTACAAAAAAAATTACTTCAGCAACACCAGATTTTAATTCGTGATTGTTTAAGTTTTCAAGAATTGGGTGATCGTTTTTTCCGCGTCGCTGTCCGTACTGAATCTGATCACCAACGTCTATTAACAGCCCTGAAAGAAATTAAAAACTCAGAATTTTAGCAGGTGGGTAAACTATACTACATTCACAGCGAATTTCATCTGCATGAAGTACAGTCTTAGCGGGCAAGATGCCCGCACCACAACATCTAGCTAAATGACAACTAACCACTGACAATTGACAACTGACCAATGACCAATATTGATTACGATATAGTTATTCTTGGTGACACTATTGCTGCATACCAAGCCGCTTTAAATGCTACTGGGTTAAATGCAAAAGTGGCTTTAATTGTCAGCGATAATTTTTCTCATAACTACTATTTTAATCATCAATATGTACTGAATGAAATTAGTAAAATTACCCAACAATCTCGTAATTTAGTAAATCTAGGAATTGACGAAAATACAATATCTCTGAACTGGAAAAAGTCCTTATTCTATGCTATTTCTGTTTCCAAAAATCTGACTCAAATCAATTCCCTTCCTAATTTAGCAGCCCAAGGAGTTGATATTATTGTTGGTAATGGTCAATTTCAATCTTCTCCCTTGAGTTTCATAGTTAATGAAAGACGGTTGTATAGTCGCACTTACTTACTCGCTAATGGTTCACGTCCTTTAATTCCCAATATTCCTGGATTAGATACTATTGAATATCTGACTTTAACCAATATTTGGGACTATTTAGAAAAAACAACATTACCTAAAAATTGGGTAATTCTTGGTGGTATTCCCCAAAGTATAGAAATTGCCCAAATTTTAGCCCAGTTTGGTTGTAATATTACTTTAATAGTGAAAAAATCGAGTATTATTCCTCATCTTGACCCCGAAATAAATCAATTACTAATAGCACAATTAGAAGTTAATGGTGTGCGTGTTTTAACACAAACGAAAGTAACTCAAATTCGACATATAGATAATCAAAAATGGGTACAAGCAGGAAATCAAGCCATAGAAACTGATGAAATTTTCATTGCTACCGGACAACAACCAAACTCAGAATATTTGAACTTATCTACAGTGGGAATAAAATATCGTCAACACCGCTTAATTGTCAATGAAAAATTACAAACGACAAATCATCGTATTTATGCTTGTGGTGATGTAATTGGGGGTTATAATATTCAGAATCTTAGTAATTATGAGGCTAATATTGCCATAAAAAATGCCTTATTTTTTCCCAGATTAAAAGTTAATTATCACTGTGTTCCTTGGGGAATCTATACCTATCCTAAAGTAACACAAATTGGTTTAACAGAAATTCAAGCAAAAAGTCAATATCCTCAAAATCAAGTTTTAGTTTTTAAACAATATTTTAAAACAGCTACAAGCGCACAAATTCAAGGACAAATTACAGGAATTTGTAAATTAATAGTTTTTAAAAATGGTAAAATATTGGGATGTTCTATTTTAGGAATAGCAGCAGGAGAATTGATTAATATAATTAGTTTAGCAATAAACCAAAATATCAAAATTCAGCATTTAGCAAAATTATCACCCATTTATCCCAGTTTATCAGAAATTCTCATCGCCACAGCACGAGAATGGCATAAACAGAGAATTAATAAAAACCATGCTGTTCAAGAATTATTAGCAAGTTTCTTTAATTTTCGTCGTGATTGGAATTTATAGTGTATTATTCATAATTTATCAGAATTTACGCAAAACTCAAGTATCAGTATTTATCTGCGTTTATCTGCGTTTATCTGCGGTCAATTATTCTTAAAATCTGATTCTATTTTTCACCCTATTCTCTATTTTTCCGTTGTCCTTTCTCTGTCAAAGAAACACTACCAATTCCTTGTAAAATACCCCTTCCAACCAAACCTAAACCCCGGCCAATAACTTGAGTCAGTACAAAAACAATTCCAGTTCCTAAAAACCCTAATAATGATTGTAAACGGGGAGTAATAGCATCTCGAAATTCTAGCATTAATGTCACTCCTAGCGGAATACCAGAAAGTTCCGCTAATTCTTGGTTACGAGGAGCATAAATTGATATTTTAGCAATACCACGAGGTGCAAAAACAAATAATTCATAACGACTTTCAAAAATTGTTTGGGCTTCATTTATATATTGATTTAATCGGTATTTCCAAGATAAGTTATTTCTAAATCTTTCAATTTCTCTCGTGGAAATCATTTGTCTGTGATAAAAGTTTTGTTTGATTGTTTCAACGTCTGCTAAGTTATTTAATAATGGTTGAATTACATTATTAGCTATATGAATCAATAAATTTTCTAAAATTAATAATGCTTGAGATTGAGCTTCTTTACTACCAAAGGGACAAGAAACATTATCAATATATAAATTTGTGAATAGTAGCAGATAGGATAAAAAATCCCCAAATAATGGAACTTTTTTAATTATCTCTTTTTGTATATCTGTGGTTTTATCTAATAAGAACTTAACTAGGTTTATCTCTTGTTTATCCAAACTAATACGGGAGTAATTACCAAAAAATTCCGTAATACTAAATTCCCATAAATCTACTAAAATCTGCTCTTTTAAATTAAATATTTGATTTTTATTAAAATTAAAGTTCCGAATTTCATCCAACTGTTGAAAAAATTTATGAAGGATGATATAAAGTAATTCTCGCTTTTTATCTTCTCGGAGAATATCAATCTCTAAAGGTGTATCTGTGAGATTTTCTAAAGCAAATTTCAGTTTATTTAAACATAATGTTAATAATTCAGATTGTAATTGTTGAGAACTCACTTCAGGTGTTATATTTATTAAAGGTTGTGTCTCTGATTTAATAATTACTTGATTAATAGGTTCTTCTGGTGGTAAATTCTGCCTTTTGTGTGGTAATTTTAATAAATTGCTAACAAACCAACGAGCCGCTAAAAGTTCCCGTCTTTGTCCTGCTAAAATTGCTTTATTTAATAGCGTTATTCCCGGTAATTTTAATTGTTCTGTAACTTGATATAAAGTATCATCAATATAGTTAATTCCTGAATTTTGTAACTGATTTCGCAACTTACCTGCTAGAGAAAATGAGGTAAAATTAGATATTTTTCCATCTTCAAACCAATAATAACCTCCATTGGCTACCTGCTCAAGAATTGGGGCTAATTGAGAAATTGAGACCCCTTTAGGACAATAGCCATTTATTCCTATAGCTTTGGCGGATATAATTAGTTCCGGTTGAGATGTGCTAGTTAGAAGTAATATAGGTATATGAGGGTATAAAGTTTTTAGCTGTCTACAGAATTGCCCTCCTAACTGCTCATTATTTAATGCTAAAATTATTAAGTTAATTTGCTGAGAATTAACAGCCAATATTTCCGCTATAACCTTTAAGGCAGAAGTATCTGAGGGAACATCTGCTATGACTTGTAAATTGGGAATAGTTTCCAATGTTACCTTTAGTCCGAGACGAAAAATTGGATCGGGATCAATTAATAACAATTGTAAAAGGCGATCGCTCATTGGCCATATAATATCAAAGTTGGCAAGATCTTTGGCATGATTATTGTTCTCCTGACAATTTGCGGAGAAAATTCCTGTAAATGTCCATCTCAAGGGGGTAAAAAGCTGCTAATCTGGATTTTCACCACTGTTGAGCCAGAAAATAAACGGTTATGACCATCACAATCATCCTCAACAACGACTCCATTTATAATTTGGATCTGTCATCTGCTTTAATGGTGATTGAACCATTACTCCAAGAGGGAAACATTTCCTCCTATGAACAGCAACTGCGTTTAGACATTAATTATGAACGAGTCGCAAATGATCCACGAGAACTATCGGAAATTCCAGAGGTCAGACTGTGGTTTGTCCGTCTCGATGCTAAATATCCGTGGTTGCCATTTTTGCTAGACTGGAAAGCGGGAGAATTAGCTCGTTATGCGGCCATGTTAGTACCTCATCAGTTTAGCTCGAAAGAAGGTATCCAATACAACCCAGAAGCCTTAGAAATATTCTTGATGCAGAAGATATTTATTTTAAGTGATTGGTTGCACAAACAAGATATTGTTAGTCCATCTCGACTGAAATCTTTAGCACAAGTTTTGGGTTATGAATTAGATGATGCTTTCTTTGAAATGATTGAAAAAGGTAACTCCTAAAGACAAAATCAAAAAGACAAAATCAAAATCTCAAACTTTGCTCCTTTGCTATTTGGTGCGAAATATAATTCCTACTCCCATTATGCAGCACTGATAACACTTATTAGACATCTCCTTGATAAAATTGGTGATTTGGGATTTGAGATTCAAAATCCCAAATCCAAAACCCAGAATTGATAATATTCAACCTCCCCAAATTTTTTCTAATACTATTTGGGGTGAAATATCCGCTACTTTCCCAGTATGTGAGGTCATAGTCAAGACTTTTTCACTGGTGGGTAATAATTTTAATGATTCCGGAGAATTAAGCAAGGCAATTGTATATGTTTCTACTGCTACACCCAGTTGCAGGTAGCTATTTTCTACAGACAACATTAAACTAGCACCAGCAATTATAGCAGTTAATTTGCCAATATCTTCGGGGGAAGTAACTTGAATATTGTCACAACTTTGTAAAAGTGATTTGACTAAAGGCTGATTATTGGCTTCTTTAATGACCACAATAGGTAAATCCGGTTGTTTTTGTTGACAAGCTTCAATAATTTGTTGCCAATTTTCTTCAGGATAAGTTGTATCTAAACTAGCTCCACCACCATTAATGAGGATAAAACCTGTTTCGCTTACTCCTAAGCGTTTTTGTTCACCTTGCGCCCATTCAATATCTATTTTAGGCACATTTACAGATAAAGCTGGACAATCAGTATCAATTTTGAAAGGTTTTAGTAAATCATGATACGTCTTTGCTACATACTGGGATAGATTTGGCGCGATTCGATCAGTCAGAAAAACCGCACCTTGTCCTTGGTAGCCAATGCGCGTCGTAATTCCTGTCAACCACATCAAGAAACCTACAAACCAACTTTGTCCGACGATAATAGCAACATCATACTCTCTATCGCGTATCATACCAACGAAGTTACCCCAATCAGCTAGACTATTACGATCTTTGTAATCAAAAGTTAATACATCGTGAACAGACTTGCTTACCCGATAAGCAGCCTTTGACTTAGGTTCTACAACAACATCTATCTGTGCGTGAGGATAATAACGCTTCAGATCATCAAGAGTGGCAAAGAAAAGAATTTGGTTATCAATTGAACCAGGTACAAGAGCTACTACACGCATAATATTTATTAACGCTTATCGTTTTATATTTTAGGAGAATATAGGTTAGGTAATGAAAATTAACAGTCAGAAGTAAAAGATAGCTTTTTAACAACCTGGGACTTATGTTAACATTTTTGTATCAGCAAATAGCCATATTGAATAAACTTTCTTAGGTTGTCTTATGTTAACTAACATTCCTGAAAACCAGACTCCCCCAGTAGAAATTGTTCCTGATTGGCAACCCACTCCACCCCCAACTGATTTAATATTTGATGATGGAGTTCCCTTGGAAAGTAACCGTCACCGCATAGCCATGAATGTTTTAATTGATTCCCTAGAACAAGCATGGTCAGACCGCAATGATTTCTTTACTGGTGGTAATATGTTTATTTATTACAGCAGTAAGCAAGCTAAAAACAACGATTTTCGAGGTCCTGATTTTTTCGCAGTCCTGAATGTTGATGGTAATAGATCCCGTCAAGGTTGGGTAGTATGGGAAGAAGAAGGACGCTATCCAGATGTGATCATTGAATTAATGTCTCCTTCCACTAAAAATGTAGACTTAGGACCCAAAAAGAATCTTTATCAAAACACATTTAAAACTAGAGACTATTTCGTTTATGATCCTTTTAATCCCAACTCATTACAAGGTTGGAGTTTAAATAGTAATTCAACATATCAACCTTTACAAGCTAATCAAAAAGGTTGGTTATGGTGCGAAACTTTAGGATTTTGGTTAGGAAATTGGGACGGAACATTAACCAGAGAAACCACCACCTGGTTAAGATTTTATGACCAAGCAGGAAATTTAGTTTTATTACCAGGAGAAGCTGAACGTCAAAAAGCCGAAGCTGAACGTCAAAAAGCCGAAGCCGAACGTCAAAAAGCCGAAGCTGAACGTCAAAAAGCCGAAGCCGAACGTCAAAAAGCCGAAGCCGAACGTCAAAGGGCTGAACAAGCAGAACAAGCCAGGAAAGAGGCTATACCCAAATTATTAGAAATGGGTTTGAGTTTAGAGCAAATTACCCAGGCTTTAGGATTATCCCCTGAGTAAAAAATTACCCTCTGCGTCAGACGGGAGCGTCAACAGGTTTATTTTCAGCCGTTTTGTAGACCTTTTACCACCATCCGCATCTATCCTACCACAATATTTAAATATTATTGGTGGGATAGATTCCATTATGTAACCAAGGTGATTCTGGTTTGATTTTGATCACTAGTTGACAAACTGAATATCTTTAAGAAAATTAATTTTTTTGTTACTTTGTTAATTCAGACTTACTCTCATAGTATCATTCCTGTTTTGAGTTCCCAGACTCTCGAAATCAAGTTAACATACAGCTAAGTGCATGATAATGACAAATAAAAAATGGGCCGTTAAACGGATAACAGTTAATCTAGCAACACAAGAGGCAGAAAAACTAGAAAAATATTGTCAACAGACAGGGAGACCAGCAACAGATGTAATTCGGGAACTAATTAGAAGTTTACCCCAGGGGGAAGAGGTGACAAACAATTAAAAATTATCAATTCCCAGCAAATTCCCACACTAATTCAGTTACAATTTGTAAAGAAATTGAACAAGGAACGAGGGAATGCGCGTTGCAATTGTGGGTGCGGGACTTGCTGGGTTATCAACTGCGGTAGACTTAGTAGATAGGGGCTGTGAAGTAGAAATTTTCGAGTCTCGTCCCTTTGTGGGTGGCAAAGTCAGCAGTTGGGTAGATAATGATGGCAATCATATTGAAATGGGGCTGCACGTTTTTTTCGGCTGCTACTACAATCTGTTTGCATTAATGGAGAAGGTTGGCGCTGGAGAAAACCTACTCATTAAAGAACATAGTCATACTTTTATCAATAAAGGCGGAAAAACAGGAGCTTTAGATTTTCGTTTCTTTACAGGTGCGCCTTTCAATGGATTAAAAGCGTTTTTCACCACTTCTCAACTTTCTTTACAGGATAAACTACAAAATGCGATCGCTTTGGGTACTAGCCCAATAGTACAGGGTTTAGTAGACTTTGACGGAGCAATGAAAACTATCCGCAAATTAGATAAAATCAGCTTTTCCGATTGGTTTTATAGTCACGGAGGCAGTAAAGGTAGCATTAAACGACTATGGAATCCTATTGCTTACGCACTGGGATTTATAGATTGTGACAATATTTCTGCCCGGTGTATGTTGACAATTTTCCAGTTTTTTGCTGTCAGAACCGAGGCTTCAATTTTGCGAATGTTGGCAGGTTCACCTTCCGAATATTTACATAAACCTATTGTTAAATATTTAGAAGACAGAGGCACAAAAATATACACTCGTCGTCAAGTACGAGAAATTCAGTCTACTGAATCTAATGTGGTTGGGGAAGCAGAAACCCGCGTAACTGGTATATTAGTTGCTCAAGGTGATACAGAAGAATTGATCACCGCTGATGCTTATCTTTGCGCTTGTGATGTTCCCGGAATCCAACGAGTTTTACCCCAAGCCTGGCGGAAATGGCCAGAATTTGATAACATTTATAAGTTAGATGCTGTCCCCGTCGCTACAGTGCAGCTACGTTTTGATGGTTGGGTGACAGAACTAGAAGATCAGGAAAAACGTAAACAGCTTTCCGCAGCCGTGGGAATAGACAATCTATTGTACACTGGTGATGCAGATTTTTCCTGTTTTGCTGATTTGGCCTTGACTAGCCCCGCAGATTATTATCGTCCTGGGGAAGGTTCATTATTACAATTGGTGTTAACACCGGGAGATCCCTTTATTAAACAAAGCAATGAAGCGATCGCTAACCACGTGCTTAAACAAGTCCATGAACTATTTCCCTCCTCAAGGGATTTAAACATGACTTGGTACAGCGTGGTTAAATTGGCTCAATCTTTGTATAGAGAAGCACCGGGCATGGATGAATACCGTCCAGATCAAAAAACACCCATACCTAACTTTTTCCTAGCTGGAAGTTACACCCAACAGGATTATATTGATAGCATGGAAGGAGCAACAATTTCTGGACAACGTGCAGCTAAAGCAATTCTGGAAAGTTTGAAGAAGTA
>NZ_KE384623.1:114335-130164 GCF_000426905.1 Dolichospermum circinale AWQC131C | reverse complement strand
GGGTAATGGGTAATGGGTAATGGGTAATGGGTAATGGGTAATGGGTAATGGGTAATGGGTAATAACAACTAACCGCAGACCAATCTAAAATCCTATGAGTGAATGGCTAGAACATAGTGTACAGGTAGAGGTAGAAGTTCCCATAGAATTAGTATGGGGACTTTGGTCTGATTTAGAACAAATGCCTAAATGGATGAAATGGATTGATTCTGTGCAAATTCTCTCAGATAAACCGGAAATTTCCCTATGGAAACTGAATACAGGAGGGTTAGAATTTACGTGGAAATCCCGAATTACTAAAATAATTCCTCATCAAATTATTCAATGGGAGTCTGTGGACGGTTTACCAAATCAAGGAGCAATTCGCTTTTATGATCGCTATAATCATAGTATCGTGAAAATGACGGTTTCCTACGCAATTCCTGGCTTAATTGGTAAACTCATGGATAATTTGTTTTTAGGAAAGGTGGTAGAGTCCACAATTCAAGCGGATTTAGAAAGGTTTAAACAATACGCTTTGAATGTGAAAGACAATTAATGTAACCAAGGACGAGTAATTTTCTCCAATGCGGAAATTTCGTCTGCGGTCATTTGCCAACCTAAAGCACCAACATTTTGTTTAACTTGTGCTGCGGTTTTGACTCCAACAATGGGAATTACATTACCTTGAGCTATTAACCAGTTTAAGGATACTTGGGCGGGGGTGCGATGGTACTTTTCACCAATTTCTCGTAACAAAGATAACAATGGATCGATTTTATTTAAACCATCTTGACTAAATCGCGGATCTATGCTTCTTGCACCTTGAGGTTTTTGGGAGGATATATACTTACCTGTGAGTAATCCTTGAGCTAGGGGACTATAAGCTAAAATAGTTACACCTAAATCACGGGCTGTTTGGTAAATACCATTACCTTCTATTTGGCGCGTTATTAGTGAATAACGCATCTGATTTACAGCCAAAGGTACACCCTTAGCGGCTAATATCTGGTGTGCTTCTCGCATTTGAGCAGCCGAATAATTACTGACACCAACTGCCCCTATTCTACCACGTTTGACTTCATCTGCCAGGGTATTCATGAGAGTTTCTTGACTCAAAAAGAACGCAAAAGGCCAATGAACTTGGTATAATTCAATTCTCTCAACTTGGAGACGTTGGAGACTGGCCGTTAAAGCCTCAGATACAGATTTACCGTCCCAACGCCAAGGTAAAGGTCCAAACTTGGTAGCAATTTGTACTTTTTGGTTGGTTTGTTTCATGAACCGGCCTAAAAATTCTTCCGAAAGTCCTAAACCGTAAACTTCCGCAGTATCAAAGAAAGTGACACCAGTATCTAAGGCGGTGTTAAAAGCAGCTTGTAACTCTTCTTCACCGTATTCATGACCATAATTCCAAAATAGTTTATCACCCCAAGCCCAAGTACCGATACAAAGAGGGGGAACAGCTAAACCATTTTTTCCTAAGGTGGTAGTTTCCATTTGATTAAAATTGACTTTATTTACATTTCTTTACTTTTTTAGTTTACCGTGATCAAAGTTAGGGCGTTGGATAATGGCAGTATGAATTATGTTTCGCGCTAAGACGCAAAGGCGTGAAGTTTAAGATTTTGATCGGAAAATGCTATATCTTGTAAGGAATAGAAAAAATTACCTATGGAAGATAATACATATCATAACCAAAATCAATCTCTAGTTTTACCCCAGGTGAATATTTTCACCATGTTCCGGCTAGGATTATTTCAAATGGGGTTGAGTATGATGTCTATTTTGACTTTGGGGGTACTCAACCGAGTCATGATTCAAGAAATTGCCATTCCGGCTACATTGGTGGCTTTTGTGTTAGCATTACCTTTGTTTGTAGCCCCAACCAGAATTTTATTTGGGCAAATGTCCGATGCTAGACCATTATGGGGATATCATCGCACAAGTTATGTATGGTTGGGAGCAGCAATATTTGCGATCGCTGCTTTTTGTGCGGTACAAGTAATATGGCAGTTAAATTCTGCTAATATTGGCGAAAGTTGGCTATGGACTAGCCAAACAATGGCTTGGACAGCGGTTTTAGGTTTAGTTTTCCTAGTCTACGGACTGGCCATTTGTGCTAGTGGTACGGCTTTTGCAGCTTTATTAGTTGATATTTCCGAAACTGACAACCGTTCTCAAGTTGTCGGTATTGTTTGGTCAATGTTGATGGTAGGGATTATAGTTGGAGCTATTATCAGTTCTAGCTTATTAAACCAATTAAACGCTAATGCACCTATAGAAACTTTACAAGCTGCAATAAATCGCTTATTCCAGATTGTTCCCGGTATGGTTTTTTGTTTAGCAATTGTCGCTACTTTGGGGGTAGAAAAAAAATATTCTCGTTATTTCCATCGTTCTACCCCAGAAAACCGGGAAGATAGTATTACGTTAGGTGGTGCTTGGAAAATTTTAACAGCTAGTCCCCAAACAGGTTTGTTTTTCACTTTTTTATTAGTGATGACTATTAGCTTGTTTATGCAAGATCCTATTCTAGAACCTTACGCAGGGGAAGTGTTTAAAATGCCTTTAGCGGAAAGTACCAAACTCAACGTTTTTTATGGAACGGGCATATTAATCTCCTATGGTATCACAGGTTTTTTGATTGTGCCTCGGTTGGGTAAACGCAAAACTATAAAATTAGGCTGTGTTTTAGTCGCGTGTGCGGCTTTATCACTGGGTTTTTCGGGATTATCTGCCAATCCCTTGGAACTGAAATCAACTTTAGTTTTATTTGGTTTAGCGACTGGTGTTGTCACCACTGCGGCAGTTAGTCTGATGTTAGATTTGACAATTGCTGAAGCTGCCGGTACATTTATAGGTGCTTGGGGACTTGCTCAGTCTATATCTAGAGGAATTGCCATTGTCATTGGTGGTACTATTTTAGATGTGGGGCGCAAGTTGTTACCAGATAACTTAGTATTAGCTTATGGTTTGGTATTTGCTTTAGAAGCTTTGGGAATGTTGGTATCAATTGCTTTTTTGAATCGTGTCAATGTGGCAGAATTTCAAACTAATACTAAACAAGCTTTAGCTTCTGTTTTGGAAAGTGATTTAGATTAATAATGGGTAATGGGTAATGGGTAATTGGTAATTGGTAATGGGTAATTGGTAATTGGTAATGGGTAATTGGTAATTGAAAACCAACGGACAACGGACAACGGACAACGGACAACTGACTAATAACAAATGAACGACTTTTGGAATACAATTTTAGAATTTGCTGAAACCACTACTATCAGAGTAGGAAAACAATTAATGCAGGATTTTGGCAAAGTTCAAGCTACACAAAAACCTGATGGTAGTTTAGTAACAAAATCCGATAAATGGGCAGATCAAGAAATTAGAGATGCTATTGTTTCTACTTTCTCAGGTTACGGCATTTTGAGCGAAGAAAGTGATAACGTGCTGCAAGCAGGTCAGAGTTTTCCTGATAAAGAATGGTGTTGGGTAATTGATCCTTTAGATGGTACAACTAATTTCACCAGGGGACTTCCTATCTGGTCAATTTCTCTGGGTTTACTTTATCGAGGAACGCCGATTTTTGGCTATGTTTATGTGCCACCATTAAATCAAGCATTTTACGGTTTTTGGGCGGGTTCATCGGGCTTAACAACGCCAACGGGAGCATTTTTAAATCATCATCCTATCCATACAAGTAAAGATATTCCTAGTAAAAACCACTTTTTTAATCTTTGTTCTCGCAGTACCGGCATTATTCAACCGGGTTTTCCCTGTAAAATTAGGATGTTAGGGGTTGCTAGTTATAACTTTCTGACAGTCGCAACCGGTGCGGTTTTGGGGGGAATTGAAGCCACACCAAAGATATGGGATATTGCAGCTGCTTGGGTAATTGTTCAAGCTGCTGGTGGTACATGGTTATCTCTCAATTCTGTGTCTTTTCCATTATCGCCGGGAATGGATTATAGCGATCGCTCTTTTCCGACTATGGTGGTGAGTAATTTAGGTTTAGTCCCCATTTTTACACCATTTCTCTCCCATCTCAAACTCTAAAATGTCTAGTTTGATTTCTGGAATTTAGTACAATCATGGTATACTATGGCTAAAATCAAAATTTTACAGGACAATAGATCTTATACCTTTCGGTCATACTTTGAGTTACCCTATGAAGCTGATGATATCTTGGCCGAATTTGATTATACACTAATTAAATCCCATTTATCTTTACCGCAAACTGCTAACCCACTAAATAAACTCCCAGAACTCAAACAAAGAATAGAAGACATTTTACCTTTTATCAGTTTAAGTAATGAAACTGCTAGAAGAGAAACCTTAGTATCTCCTATACTATTGGAAGTAATTCGTTATTGTCATTGTCAAATGCGAATTGAATATCCTCTTAATATTAATAATCGTCTTCAAGGTAATCTTGATTATCTGTTGATATTAAAGAATAATTTTCTAGTTATCGAAGCTAAAAATGATGATTTAACTAGAGGATTTACTCAATTAGCTGTAGAATTAATTGCTTTATCTCAAATTCAGGAAAAAAGTATATTATATGGTGCAGTTACAATTGGTAATATTTGGCAATTTGGTAAACTTGATAGTAGTGAAAAACAAATTAACCAAGATATTAACTTGTTTAAAATTCCCGGAGATTTAGATAGTTTATTTGCTGTTATTATGGGAATTTTAGAAGGAGTAGAAGTATAGAAATAACAAATAATAAATAACAAAATTATGAAAGGACTTTGGCTAGAAAATAATCAATTACAATTACGCACCGATATTCCTATTCCTAAACCACCTGAAGGAGAGGCTTTAGTGCGGGTTTTGTGTGCAGGAATTTGTAATACTGATTTGGAATTAATTAAAGGTTATTATCCCTATACTGGCATTATTGGCCATGAATTTGTTGGTGTTGTAGAACAAGGTCCAGAACATTTAATTAATCAAAGAGTAGTGGGTGAAATTAACGCTGCTTGTGGTTATTGTCGCTTTTGTCGCAGTGGACAACCTACCCATTGCGAAAATCGGACAGTTTTAGGTATTGTCAACCGTAATGGTGCTTTTGCAGAATACCTATCTTTACCTATTGAAAATTTGCATATTGTACCGGAAAATGTCTCTACAGCGGCTGCAACTTTTACAGAACCCCTGGCCGCAGCTTTGGAAATTCAACAACAAATAACATTATGTCAAGATGATCGAGTCTTAGTAGTTGGAGATGGTAAACTGGGTCAATTAATAGCCCAAACTTTAGCTTTAACTGGTTGTGATTTATTAGTAGTCGGAAGACATGAAGATAAATTACTAAATTTAGCAGCAAGAGGAATTAAAACCGCTTTAGCTAATACTGTCAAAGATAGATATTTTGATGTTTCTATTGATTGTACAGGAAATCCAGAAGGTTTTAATACTGCCCGACGGGCTTTACGTCCTCGTGGTACATTAATCTTAAAAAGCACCTATGCAGGAAATCTCAGTTTAGACGCTTCCGCTTTGGTGGTAGATGAAATTACTCTCATTGGTTCTCGTTGTGGTCCCTTTGTGCCAGCCTTAGAATTATTAGGGACCAAAAAGGTAAATGTACAATCTTTAATTCAGGGTATTTATCCCCTATCTCTTGGTTTAGAAGCTGTTGAAAAAGCTAAAACTAAAGGGGTTTTAAAAGTGTTGTTAGAGATGATTTAATAGATAATTGTCAGTTATTTTGTAGTCAGTTATTTTGTAGTGAAACGTAACGCACCTCTATATAGGGCTTGCTGAATAAGTTGTCTGTGAAGGCAGGGAACAGGGAACAGGGAACAGGGAACAGGGAACAGGGAACAGTTTTAACTGTCTGGATATCCTCAATTTTCCAAATCCGACAAAGAAAAATGGAATTCATTTTGAGACACCATTAGCCAAAACCTGGCACTTTTTTGTGGTAAAAATCCGCGAAACCCTTTGTTAATAAATAAATGGTTTTATGTTTATTCAGCAAGCCCTACATATTAAACAACGATTTAGAAGCAGAACAAATCATGAATATGATTGATGATCTTTACAACCAATTGCTGCTTCTGTACCAGCAATATATGGATTTACCGTACATTTAAGAAGGTAATTATTGGTGAAAAATTGGCAATTATGACAGGGGATTTTGTGCATTTCTTGGGCAATTTTAACAGTCTCCTTTGTAGCTGTCCATAAATTCAAAAACACCATAATAATCATAGTCCAAGCTATGAAAAAGCAAATCGGAACTAACAAAGGTTGTATCCCGTGAATGAGGAAAGAGATAAAATTTAACATGGCAATTGCTAAACTTGGTAAACTGAGTAGTTACAGCAATTTTAATGTACTTGTACCACACTTTTGTTTTTATATTCCTTTCTTCCTTTGCGACTTTGCGACTTTGCGTGAGACATTAAAATAATGAAGTGAATCTCCAGCAAATAACCTGCCACAAAATCTGGAAACAAGTTATCCTAAATCAGTTTCTCCAATTATCTAATTGCAAAGGATAACCTAATGATTGAATTTTTTGATAGTGTTTAGTATTTCCTGTCACTAAAATTAAATTATTTTCTATAGCAATTGCAGCAATTAATATATCTGCTAATCCTATAGTTTGTCCAGTTTTTTCTAAATCGGCATAAATTAATCCAGATAATTCAGCACTTTTTTGTTCTAAAGATAATATCTCCATTTGTAGTAAATCTATTAAAAATTCCTGAATCCGATCATTGCGGTTTAATTTTCTCCATCCTTTGATAACTTCTGAAACTGTAATTACAGATATGGTATAATTTTTAAACCTAGTTTTATAGGCAATAGCTTTAGCTATAACTTGGGGATTTTTGCCTTTGCGAATTTCCGATAAAATATCTGTATCAATTAAAGTTTTATTTTTCACTATTAATTTATTATTTTTTTAGGTTCTATGTTTTAACATATCTTCAATTAGTTGATCAACTAATTCCGCATCATCTGACCATTTGCCAATAAATGAATCGTTGAGAATTTCTGGTTGAGTTAGTTGTTCAATCATGGCTTTAATTAAATCTGAGATTTGACAATGATTAGTCTGGGTTAATTGTTGTATTTTGTCATAGGTTTCTTGATCTAGTTCTATTTCTATTTTTTTCATAATTAGTCATTATTGAAGTACAGAGATTCTTTATTATAGCGTAATTGAGGAATATTTTTCCTGTTTTTCATCTCTCTATACTCATAATTAATAATACTTAATACTTAGGGATAGGGCGCATTGCTGATATCTATCAACTGAAGCCAGGGAATAAATCCCCTGTCTCATAGCTAAAGTCCATTAAAACCGACTAATGAATTTTCCCAATGTTTAGTCATCTTGAGATGACTTTCGCTATTAGCAAGGAACTTGAGTTCCTTGCGGGATAAGGGTTTTACGACTAATTACACTCTACAATTAAACTCCAGCATGACCTAATGCAATACCCGTTACCAACATTCCCAAAACTAAGAAAGGTTGGGCGCTGGCTTGATATTTGACATCATTAGCTATGGGGTCACGGAGGAAATACATATCTTGGAAAGTGATTTGGGGGATAATTAATAATACGAGAATAGCTGCATATAAATTCTCGTGAATACTGACCAAATAACCAGCAACCAAACCTTGAAATAAATCAATCATGACCACACAAATTAAAGCCGCAGTTTGTACCCCAAACATAACTGGTAATGATTGTAAACCTAATTGGCGATCGCCTTCCACACTTTTAAAATCATTAACAATGGCAATACCCAAACCTGCCAAACTATAGAACAGAGTCAGAACAACAATTTTCCAATTCAATTCACCAAATAAAGCATGACCGGCCCACCAAGGTAAAGCGATATAACTAGCGCCCAAGGCATAATTTCCTAACCAACCATTTTGTTTTAACTTTAATGGAGGTGCAGAATAGATATAAGCAATGAAACTACCAAAAACAGACAACATTAAAACAGTAGGAAATGGATGATTTGCCCATAAATCCAAAGTATAAGCTACCCCGTATCCTAATAATAGTAAAACAATGATTTGGCTAATTACTTGCTTTTGGGAAATTGCCCCCGAAGGAATAGGTCTGTAAGGTTCATTAATAGCGTCAATGTCCCGGTCATAATAATCATTGATAGTTTGAGTATAACCGGTTAATAAAGGACCAGAAAGCAGCATACAAAGGGCTGATTTGAGAACATTTTCCAGAGTCCAAGTGTAATTACCAGCAGAAGCCGCACCACAGACCACACCCCAAATTAGGGGAATCCAGGTAATTGGTTTCATCAATTGTAAGCGAATTTTCCAAATAGAAGTTTCCCCCGGACTTGCACCTTTCATTCCCAACAATTGCCGAGTTTTCGCATTACGGTCTTCCGTTGTTGTTACTTCTTGATTTGTAGATTCTCCAACCCCCTCATTTCCTTGAGGATTTGGATTAATAGAATTTGATTCAGACATAAGGTGTAATGGTAATTGGTAATTGGTAATTGGTAATAGGCAAAATTGGTACAACCAATTTCTTTTACCTATTACCCATGACCTAAAAAGAAATTATCAAATAACTGTTTTGAAACTTTGCCCCAGTCACAGGTTTACCACTTAAAGCAGGAGGGAGGAAGATATTGCGTCTTTGATCTCCGGCTTCTACCGTGACTTCTGGACCGTACTGAGTAAGTTTAACTTGTTTTTTGTCAAAACCAGGTAAAAAGAGGCGTACTTGGCGATTATGTACATCAATTTCTATTGGTTGGTTAGCTTGTAATGCTTGCTCAACAAAATTGGGTAAAGCATTAATTAGAGGTTGCCATTCACCATTAGATACATCAGGAACTATACTCACAGGTAGAGGTGCAAATTCCGAAGTTAGATGAGTATTTTCCCCTCCAGCTACTAAAATTAACCCACCAATAGTTAAACCAACTTGTTGAGCGCTTCCCCAAAGATAGCGCGAATTTGCCAGATCAATTGAGTCTGATGTTGTCACCAGAAAAGCAGCGACACGCTGGGGATTAGCCACAGCGGCTTTACCTTGTTCGAGAAAACCATTAACTTGGTTAGTAGGTTGAGCGAAATTATCAGCAGTCCAATTAACATTAAAAAGACTACTAATTAGAGGTTGAAGAAAGGGAGATTCTGTAATTGTTTTCCCCAAATCAGAGTTAATAAACAATTGCCGAAATCGTCTCACATACCAACTCAAAGATTCTGGCATTCCCAACATTCGCAAGGTGGAATCATCCCCCGTGCCATCATAGATAATTGCGTCATATTTGCCACTGGCATCATATTCACGCAGGGCATTGAGCGCGAGAGCGTGATCCATACCTGGTAATGCTACTAATTCTTGCCCGTAAACCTCTTTAAAAATTGGTGTACGCAGATATTGAGCCTCTAGTTTTTTCATCTCGTCCCAATTGCGTTCTAGCAGTACAGACGCTGTAAACTGTACTGCTTGGAGATTGGGAGAGATTTCCTGGGGGTCAGGAGTCAGAGCCGTATTGAGTAGAATTGGCAATGTTGGATCTGCTAATCCTGCTAAGAGTACCCTTTTACCTTGTGTTGCCAAACTAATGGCTGCGGCGATCGCTATCTTACTGCGACAGATGCCGTTTTTGCCCAAAAATGTCAGTATCAAGGCCATTACTCAATTTCCAAATCGCCTATCTTGTCAATTACAACTTAGCACTCAACCAATCTTTTTAGCTTCTGCTGTCAGTTATTTTGATTAAGCTGGTTTGATTTCATCGGCAAAAAACCAGGTAGAGAAGTTATCGTCAAACTTCACCACCACACCAATTCCCGCCCCGTCAGTGACTTTGTAGCCTTCGATAATGCCGATTTTTCCCAGTTTTTGAGCGATAGTAGAGGATACCCGGTCGCGCAAACGAATCACTTTAACTTTTTGTCCAATTTCCATGATCTAGTTAACATCCAATAATCTCAATCTCAGTGTAGCGGAATCTGGCACTCTATTTTCACCCTCTATAGTTTAAAATTAAATCAGTAAGCAAGTAGGTATACTTTTATGTTTGTTACAGCCCAGCAGCTAGAACAACAAATGCCCGATGCCACTCGTTTGTTAAGTGATGAACCGGAAATGGAAAGTTCTTTACATTATATGCAGTTACTAATACTAGTAACTAGTTTAGAATGGTTGTGGCGCGATCAAAATGATTTTTTTATTGGTGCAAATCTCACTATTTACTTTAGTCGTCAACAGTTAAAAAATCGAGAATTTCGCGGACCTGATTTCTTTTTAGTCAAAAATACAGAAAAAGTTCATCGCACTTCTTGGGTTGTATGGGAAGAAGATGGCCGTTATCCAGATTTGATTATTGAATTACTGTCAAATAGTACAGCCGAAATTGACCGCAATTTTAAAAAAGCTTTCTATGAAACTCGCTTTCGTACTCCAGAATATTTCTGGTTTAGTCCCGAAACTTTAGAATTTACAGGTTTAAGACTCGTAGGAAATCAATATCAAGAAATTGTTCCCAATGAACAAGGATTACTTTGGAGTAAAGTCCTAGATTTATATTTAGGTGTGGCAAATAGTCAACTTCGTTATTTTACAGCTACAGGTGAATTAGTACCAACACCAGAAGAAACAGCTATAAAAATCCCAAAAGAAGCTCTGCAATTTAAAAACCAAGCTCTGCAAGCTGAACGAGAAGCTCAAGCATCCCAGCAAAAAGCCCTGCAAGCTGAACAAGAAGCTCAAGTATTCCAGCAAAAAGCATTGCAAGCTGAACAACAATTAGCGCATGAAAAAGACCAAGTATAACTTTTAGCAGCGCATTTATTGTCTCTGGGAATAGACCCCGATAGTTTAAAGTAACCAAATATGTAGAAGATGCTAAATAAACTCTAAACCTATATAAATCAAAGGTTTGGGGTTGATAAGAAAGAAATCGTAATTAATCGTAGATGATTAGACTGTTATGGTGTAAAATACCCAAATAAGAACAACTTTTTTCCTGTGTGTAACGATGGTGCTTGAAAAATGACACTTTCCCTGAAAAATAATTTAAATTGGTCACAAGTGCAGCGTTATTGGGAACTGCTGTATGTTTTAGTAGTGCGAACTCTGAAAGTACGCTACCGGGGTTCTATTCTAGGGGTTTATTGGTCTCTATTGAACCCACTGATTATGACGGGGTTATATACTGCTATTTTTGGTGCTACCTTTGCATCTTATTATGGTAACTCTATTCTTAACTATATGCTGGCAGCGTTCACAGGGCTGTTAGTCATCAATTTTTTCTCCGCTTGCACATCCCAGGCTTTAACTAGTGTAGTCGGTAATGGTGCATTATTAAATAAAATTCAGTTGCCAGTTAGTGTTTTCCCGGTATCAATGATTGCAGCTAATGTCTTTCAATTTTCAGTGGGAGCATTTCCGTTACTGGGAATTATGACTTTAGTTAATGCCAAAAGTCTAGTCAATGTCCTAGCGTTGATATTTCCATTTATCGCACTGATTTTAGTTTCTACAGGGGTGGGGTTTTTAGTTAGTGCTTTGTATGTATTTTTTAGAGATTTACCTTATTTTTATGAATTAGTGGTATTTGTAATTTGGATTAGTAGTCCTATCTTTTATCCAGCAGCTATTGTACCAAAGCAGGTTAAGCCATTTTTAAGTTTAAATCCCTTATCCCCAATTATTGAAAGTCTCCGTCAGATTACATTATCAGGTGCGTCACCAGATTTAGGCTTAATTTGGGGAGCTTTACTGAGTGGTATAATTATTTTAGCTTTGGGCTGGACTTGTTTTCATCTGTGGCGACATCAATTTATGGATTTACTGTAGATCCTGATATTTTATAATTAACAAAAGATAGTAAATTATCCCCATAAAATTTATGGCTTTAACCGCACAAGAAATAGAAGCATTAATGCCAGATTGTACGGAACTACTCAGCGACGAACCAGAGATGGAAAGCTCTTTGCATTATACACAACTATTAATCTTAGTAACTTGCTTAGAATGGTTATGGCGTGATAGAGAGGATTTTTTCATTGGTGCAAATCTCAGCATCTATTATAGCCGACAACAGTTAAAAAATCGAGACTTTAGGGGACCTGATTTTTTTCTAGTCAAAGACACAGAAAAACATCCCCGTCTGTCTTGGGTAATTTGGGAAGAAGACGGTAAATATCCTAATGTGATCATTGAACTACTTTCTGATTCTACCGCAAAAGTAGATAAGGGATTGAAAAAACAGTTATATCAAAATCAATTCCGCACTCCTGAGTATTTTTGGTTTTCACCAAATACCTTAGAATTGGTAGGATGGAGATTAACAGACAGTGAATATAAAATTATTCCAGTATCCGAAAATGGCTGGTATTGGAGTCAAGAACTGGGATTATACTTAGGAATCTGGGAAAATAGATTGAGGTATTTTACTGTTGCGGGAAGATTGGTACTCACACCGGAAGAAGCAAATTTAGAGGAAATTAGAAAAGCTGAAGCTGAACGAGAAAGGGCTGAAGCTGAACGAGAAAGGGCTGAAACTGAAATGCAAAGGGCTGAAACTGAACGAGAAAGGGCTGAAACTGAACGAGAAAGGGCTGAAACTGAAATGCAAAGAGCAAATAAATTAGCAGAATATTTGCGATCGCTCGGTGTAGATCCTGATAGTGTGGTTAATTAGGAAAAAACTATGACTACAACCATAAATTTAAGCGACATCACCATTGAATATCCTAGCGCTGATGGAGAACCCGTGGCAGAAACCTATATACATCTCTATGCGATTTTAACTACTTTAGAGGTTTTGCAACAGTACCTAGCAGGAAGACAAGCAACGGTACTAGCAAATCAATTTTTATACTATGCTCAAGGTTTTCCGAGATTAAGAGTAGCACCAGATGTGATGGTAATTTTTGACGTACCACCTGGGGGTAGAGATAATTATAAGGTTTGGGAAGAAGGTCAAGTTCCCCAAGTTGTGTTGGAAATGACTAGTGCGGGAACTCAAAAGCAAGACCAAGAGCAAAAGAAGTTATTATATGAACAATTAGGAATTGTAGAATATTGGTTATTTGACCCGAAAGGAGAATGGATAAACACAAAGTTACAGGGGTATCGTTTACAGGACGAGATATATCAACCGATTACTGATAGTTTATCTCAGCCGTTGGGATTGCGTCTAGAGGTAGAAGGGGATCTGTTAAGATTTTATCGTCTTGACACAGGTGATAAATTACTCATACCCACAGAACTGGCAGAAAAAGCTCATAATGAGAGTCAACGGGCTGAAGCTGAACGACAAAAGGCTGAAACTGAACGCCAAAGGGCTGAAACTGAAATGCAAAGAGCAAATAAATTAGCAGAATATTTGCGATCGCTCGGTATAGATCCTGATAGTATAAATTAAACTTCAGCCAAAATCAATAATATGTATTAAAATTATCCATGATTGTCAAAAGAAACCATGTTGACAATGTATGATTTAGCGAGTGATTTAGGATAATAATCAGGATTAACGAAGGAATTTCATTGTCTACAGGAGGTTATTTGCAAAGTCTAATTTATCTAAATTATTACTTATCTTGGGAACTAGAAGTGGTGGTTATACAGACAAAACCCATCTTAGTAAGTTGAGAATACGCCGAATTTTAATTTATTTGTGTATTAGCGGTTTATAATCGCCGATAGCCTGGGTAACGTAGTTACATATCATATATCTTGAAAACAACCCCTTAGTGGCATAATTATTTTATTCTGGGATGGACTTGTTTCATCTGTAGCGACATCAGTTTATGGATTTGCTGTCAATGGAAGTAATACGTTTAGATAGTGTTTCATTGTGGAGAAGGACTCAAGAGGAATTTTCCTATGATTTGAAAAAAACGCTCCTATCTGTGGTAGAGGGTAAATATCGCCAACCTGCGAAAAAGTTAGTGTTAAATAATGTTAACCTAGTAGTTGACAAGGGCGAGAAAATAGGTATAATTGGTGCGAATGGTTCTGGTAAGTCCACGCTGTTAAAGATAATTTCTGGTATTCTTAGGCCTACAACTGGTAATGTCAGGGTTCGGGGTCAGGTCGCACCTTTAATTGAACTAGGAGCAGGTTTTGATCCAGATATTTCGGTGATGGACAATATACTTCTATATGGCGTATTATTAGGGTTTTCTAGGACTGAAATGAAAGCAAGAGCGCGTTCTATTTTGGAGTTTGCTGAATTAGAAGATTATACTTTAGTTCCAGTTAAGGGTTTATCTTCGGGTATGGTGGCTCGTTTGGGTTTTGCTATTGCAACTGATGTCCAACCAGATATTTTGATTTTAGATGAAGTATTGTCAGTGGGAGATGAGGGTTTTAAGAATAAGTGCAAGCAAAGGATGGATCAGTTTTGGGATGATAATGCTACTGTTTTAGTTGTTTCTCATGATTTAGAGTTTGTTAGCACATCCTGTAAAAAAGCGATTTATTTAAATCAAGGAAATATTAAATTTGCTGGTGACTCACAGGAGGTGGTAGATTTCTATTTAGAAACTGTTAAACAATCTGAAATGATGACTCATTCAGGGTAGATATGGAGAGGTTTAAAGATGGAAGCTAAAGCTATAAACTTAAAACAACTGTATGAACGAGATTATTTATTGTGGTTAGAGGAGAATATTAGATTATTGAGCGATCGCCAATTACAAGAGATAGATTATGATCATTTGATAGAGGAGTTAGAATCTTTGGGTAGAAGTGAAAAAAGAACAGTAGAAAGTTTGATGAAACAATTGTTGATTCATCTATTGTTATATCAATATTGGGCAACAGAATATCAGAGAAATGCTAATCATTGGAGTCTAGAAATTCTCACTTTTAGAGATCAGCTTAATGAAGAATTAGCTGCCAAAACAATTTATAATTATCTGGTGGATAACCTGGATAAAATATATCAAAGTGCTATGAAATTAGCAGCCCAAAAAAGCCAGTTAAGTTTACCTCAGCAATGTCCATATACCTTGCAGGAAATATTAGATGAAAATTGGCTACCTCAACCAAATATAATATAGTTAATTATCATCTATAAAAAATCATTAATAACACATTTATATATAACAATTTATGACTTACGTACGAGTCACGGAATAATGAACCACAGAGGCACGGGAAACACGGAGAAATGAGAGTTTGAGGAATATTTTGCGTAGGTCCTGCAATTGTTCAGATGCTAGGAATTATCACTTAAATAGGATATATGACAATGATTACAGCACAACTAGATGAAGATGTACTCTACCCTGATAGTGATGGTAAACCAATGGCCGATAATACGGAACAATATAAATGGATTGTTATTATTAAGGAAAATTTAGAAATTTTGTTTGCTGATGTAAATAATGTTTTTATAGCTGCTGATTTATTATGGTATCCAGTACGTTCTAAAGTAATTACACCAACTGCACCTGATGTTATGGTAGTATTTGGCAGACCTAAAGGTAAACGTAAATCTTATCGTCAATGGAGAGAGGAGAATATACCACCCCAAGTAGTGTTTGAAATTCTTTCAGCTAGTAACAACGATGATGAAATGCAGCGTAAGCTAGAATTTTATCAGCAATATGGAGTACAGGAGTATTACATATATGAGCCTGAGTCCTATGAAATTGAAGGTTGGATCAATAATAATGGCTCTTTGGTACAACTTGAACAGATTAATAGTTGGATGAGTCCCCGGTTAGGAATAAAATTTGATACATCTCAAGGAGAATTAATTATTTATCGTCCTGACGGAGAAAGGTTTTTAACTCCTGTACAATTAAGAAAGGAGTTAGAAGCACAGCGTGAATCTACTGATATAGAACGTCAAAGGGCTAATG
>NZ_KE384623.1:112703-114284 GCF_000426905.1 Dolichospermum circinale AWQC131C | reverse complement strand
AAAGTTGAGAGAGTTAAATATTGACCCTGATAGTTTATGAATAATGATCACTAATAATGATATTATTTTCTGCATTAGAGAAAACACAATGATATTACTCAACAGGAGAAAATTCACAATGGAGTCTGTGGACAACTTACAGAAAAAAACAACCCCCAACTAATTTCCGTTGTTATGTAAAATAATCAAGGATGACGATAAAAGCGATCGCTGTTCCTCTTATGACAAACATAGCTGATGTTAATGCTGACAAACGACAACAATTCATTGCTCTAGTAAGGAAATATGTTAAACCGGGGGCAGGAAGCAGTGTAGAATTTTTAAACAAACGTACTTGGAGTTATCCGGTGACAAAGCTTAATGATATTATTAAACAAGCACCTTTTTTGGTAGTCGGTGGAGTAGCCACAAGACTTTATATGCCAGAAAGAATGACTCTGGATTTAGATATTGCTATCAGAGCAAAAGATGCTGAATTAATATATCAGGATTTGGAAAAAGCCCAGGGGCAAAAAATTGGTGAGTTAAGTATTCCGGGTACTCAATGGAAATTACAAGATGAGACATATTTAGATGTATTAGAAATTGAGGATAATTGGATAAGAGAAGCTCTTAATAATCCCAACTATGCACCTGATGGTTTGCCAATAATTGACTTACCTTATTTAGTTTTAATGAAACTGATAGCAGGCCGCAGTCAAGATTTAGCCGATATTAGCCGAATGTTAGGAGGAGCAAATAATTTACAATTGCAAAAAGTTAAAACTGTCATCAAGCAATATTTGCCCAGTGCCTCAGAAGACTTGGAAAGTTTGATTATTTTAGGTCAACTAGAACAAAAATAAATCAACATGAGAAAACTCACAATGAAACTATAGAAATTGCTGATTTGATTAAATTATTTGACATAATAGGCAATAACCAGTTATCATACAAAGTAATTAAGGAGAAAAATATGACTCTAGCCACTCCTATTCAAACAGAAAAAACCTATTATACCCCAGAAGAATATCTGGAGTTAGAAAATCAATCTGAAAGCAAACATGAATACTTAAATGGGCAAATTATCGCCATGACTGGGGGAACAACAAATCATAATAAATTAGCAGGACAAATTTATGCTTTTCTTTTGTTTAATTTAGGTAATAAAGGTTATGAAGTATATATAGGAGATGTAAAATTATGGATTGAAGCATCTAATCGTTATACTTATCCTGATGTGATGGTAGTGGAAGGTAAAGCAATTTATCAAGGTAAAACTCAAAATGTTATTACTAATCCGCTTGTGATTATTGAAGTCTTATCAAAATCCACATCTAACTATGATCAAGGGGATAAATTTGACGCTTATCCGACGATTCCCAGTTTTCAAGAATATATTTTAATTTCCCAAACTGAATATTATATTAAGCAGTTTGTGAAAAATGAACAAGGTAAATGGCTATTAACTGATTATCGAGGAGAATCAGAAGTTTTAAAGTTGGAAACTGTGGATTTTGAGATGAGTTTAAAAGGACTTTATCAGTACGTTGATTTTAGTCAAAGTGAAGATTAGGTATAATATTTTATATTGTACTGACA
>NZ_KE384623.1:104000-112652 GCF_000426905.1 Dolichospermum circinale AWQC131C | reverse complement strand
AAAGTTGAGAGAGTTAAATATTGACCCTGATAGTTTATGAATAATGATCACTAATAATGATATAATCTCTAAAAATACTCCATTAACTCTAAATATTCAGTAGAAAGCTTGATGAAAGTATTATTATATATCCCTTATGTCTCTAAAATTAAAATGTGCCTTTTATTACCTATCAAGATTTCCCTTTTACCTAAAACTAAAAAACTTTGTACCTCATGGACATGAGAACTGCTATCTTAGTAAGATGAGAAAAAAGTACAATCTGTAAAGATTTATTTTCAGCAAAATCAAATTTACTTAGGTCAGTCTTATGTGAATTAAAAATTTCTCAGTAAAATCAAAGCTTGTGGTTTTTGCGTTTGTGGTAGTTCCCATATCTATGAACAAGACCAGGCTATTTCATTGTCTAACTTACACAAAGTTTTAAGTATCGTAATTTATTTTTAACATTTTGAATGATGATTGAAAACAATAACCCTGAAATTAATGTCGATGAGTTAATGGAGAAGATTCGTCAAGAGATCCTTAGTCGTCAAGGTTATTCTTCCGGCGCAAATATAAATAATAACAATATAGATACATCAGATTTCACGTTAAATATTGGCTCAAGGATGGGCTATATTGAATCTTTACTAAAAAATGCCGAATCTAGAGCTTATATTCGGACGAAATGGCCTGAAAAACTGAATCGCTTTCCCTTTAATTTAATATCGAAATTACAAACATTGATTCTAAAAGGCATCAACTTTTTATTTAAAGACCAAAGAGAAGTTAACTTCAATTTGATCCTGTCTTTAAAAGAATCTCTAGTGATTAATCACCAACTAATAGCGGAAATTAAAACTTTAAAGTCACAAATAGATGATTTTCTAATTAATGGGGATACTCATTTTCAAGGAATAAATGAACGTCTGAATATTCTAGACAATAGTATTCAAAAACTTGATAACCAAATAACTGCTGTAGATAATCGCTTTCAAGGAGTAAAGGATCATTTGAATATTGTAGATCATAATATTCAAGAACTTGAGCAACAAATAACTGCTGTAGATACTCGTTTTCAAGGAGTAAACGATCATTTGAATATTGTAGATAATAGTATTCAAGAACTTGAGCAACAAATAACTGCTGTAGATACTCGTTTTCAAGGGATGAATGAGCGTCATTTTAGAAATGATAGTTACCTGAAAAATGATTTAATGCAGCAGAAGAGATTGATATCCTTATTTTTAGAAGAAGCGCGACAGCGATTACCAGAACCTTTTAATCAAGAACAACTGCAAACCTTTGTCAGTGAAGATCAATATCTACTAAATGCTTTCTACCTTGCTTTTGAAGACCATTTTAGAGGTACTCGTGAAGACATTTTCAACAGATTAAAAGTATATTTGCCCTTGATTGAAAAAGCAAATGTTGGTACACCAGACACACCTATTTTAGATGTAGGATGTGGACGGGGTGAGTGGTTAGAACTGCTAAGGGAATGGGGATATACCGCTAGAGGTTTAGATATCAACAGAGTCATGATAGATCAATGTCAAGCCAGAGGTTTGGAGGTAATAGCGGGAGATGTGATTGACTATTTGGCATCTTTACCAGACAATAGTTTGGGTGCTGTAACGGGATTTCATATTATAGAACATCTGCCATTTAAGATGTTGATGAGGTTATTTTCTGAAACAGTTAGGGTGATTAAACCCCAAGGATTAGTTATTTTTGAAACTCCAAATCCAGATAACGTATTAGTCGGAAGTAACACCTTTTATCTAGATCCAACTCATATTAATCCATTACCTAGCCCAACAATCAAGTTTATGGCTGAAACCTGTGGTTTATACAATACTCAAATCATCACACTGCATCCCTACCCAGAAAATGCGAAAATTAATGGTCAAGGTGTAGCTGAACGCTTTAACGATCTTTTCTATGGTCCACAGGATTATGCTGTGGTAGGGTATAAACATGAGTAAATATAAGATTGCAGTGGTAGTACCACGCATGATCACCGGAGAGATTGGAGGAGCAGAAAGATTTTTCGCAGGTCTTATAGATTCTTTGAATACTCCGACTACATCTGCAAATCTTGTTCAAGTTTTGGTTGATGAATCCAGTTTTGAGACAATACAAGAATCATATTTACGTTGCTACGATTTAGATCTTTCTGATTACGATGCAGTAATTTCTACGAAAGCTCCTACTTTTTTGGTGCGTCATCCTAACCATATATGCTATCTCGTTCATACTATTAGAGTATTTTATGATATGTTTGAACAAGAGTTTGGTGATGGTAATCAAATTCTCAAAACTCAAAGGGATACTATTCAAAAACTAGATACAGGAGCATTAAGTTCACCAAGAACTAAGAAAGTTTTTACAATTGGTAACGAAGTAAGTCAAAGACTACTTAAATGGAATGGTATTAAAAGCGAGGTTTTGCATCCAGCATTAGTATTGAATAATTTCCATGAAGGTAACTATGAATATATATTCATGCCAGGAAGGTTACATCGTTGGAAGCGAGTAGATTTAGTAATTAAAGCCATGGGTCATCTTCAGTATCCTATTCGTCTGAAAATTGTCGGTACTGGTGAACAGCAGGAAGAACTACGCGCACTTAGTCCTACAGATGAGCGGATACAATTTCTAGGTAGAGTTTCGGATGAGGAACTTTTAAATTTGTATGCAAATGCTTTAGTTATACCATTTGTACCGATACGAGAAGATTATGGCTACGTCACTTTAGAGGCTTTTGCCCATGGAAAACCAGTAATTAGTTGTCACGATTCTGGAGAATGCTTACAGTTCGTTAAAAATGGGATTAATGGTTTTGTGGTTGCTCCTCAAGCAAAGGAAATTGCTAAAGCCATAGAATATTTTATCAATGATCCCGAACAAGCAAAAGTCATGGGGAAAAGAGGAAGGCTTGACATAAGCCACATTAATTGGTCAAATATATCTCAGAGATTATTGGGTGTTCTGCGAGAGTGAAGTTAATAAAAATGAACGAAAAACAAATCTTTCAAGTTACTGTCTTAGATATGCAGCCCATAGATCCACCTATTGGGGGGGGTAGACTGCGGTTACTAGGCTTATATCACGGTATGGGTGAGTATCTTCCTACTACATATATAGGATCTTATGATTGGCCGGGAGAAAATTATCGGCATCATCGGTTGAGCAAAACTTTAGAAGAAATTGATATTCCTCTGAGTGACCAACACTTTTATGAGTGTGCTGAATGGCAGTCACGCTTAGGTGGTAAAACTATTATAGATTCTTGCTTTAATTTGCTAGGCCATCATTCCAGTCAATTTGTGGAAACAGCTAGAAGCAAAGTAGCTGAATCAGATATTGTCATTTTTTCTCATCCCTGGGTATACCCCTTAGTAAAAGACCTATTAAGATCACGTCCCCAACTTGTGGTTTACGACTCCCATAACGTTGAGGGTTTATTAAGAACAAGTTTATTAGATGATGGTAATTTCGGAACTGAAATTGCGAAAAATGTAGTTAGGATAGAATACGAACTTTGTCAAAATTGTGATTTAATTCTTGCCTGTTCCCATGAGGATAGAGAACTATTTCATAAACTCTATAATATTCCATTTAGTAAAATCGCTATTGTTCCTAATGGTGTATTTACAGATAAAATTCAAAATTCAAGTGATAGCAAACGGAGAATAGCCAGAAAAAAATTAAATATAAATATAGGGAATAGTCCACTGGTGATTTTTATGGGTAGTTCTTATGTACCCAACACTGAAGCCGCAAGATTTATTATTGATAAATTAGCGCGAGAAATGCCAGATGTTAAGTTTGCTATTTGTGGTGGTGTGGGTGATCAATTTCGTCAAGAGGAACTGAGTGAAAAAAATATTACTAATGTAATCTTAACAGGTTTTTTGAAAGAAAGTGAAAAACTTGACTATTTAGCTGCATCTGATTTAGCCATTAACCCAATGTTCTCAGGTTCAGGTACAAATATCAAGATGTTTGATTTTATGGCTGCTGGCTTACCAGTAATATCAACACCAATTGGAGCTAGAGGTATATTTCAAGGATCAGAAACAGCTATCCATATCTGCACAGCAGAAGAGTTTACCAGTAGTATCCAACGAGTTATTAATGACAAAAACTATAATCAGGTTCTTGGTCAATCAGCTAGAAGCTTAGTAGAAAGAAAGTATGCTTGGCAAAGAATATCCAATAATTTAGGGCTGTTACTTCATAGAAATAGACTCAAGTTAGGTGATCATATACCATTTTTTACTGTGATTATTCCTACCTATGAAAGACATGATAAATTAGAAGTTTTACTAGGTTGTTTACAAAATCAGACTTTCCAAGAGTTTGAAATTATTATAGTTGATCAAAGTAAAAAATCATGGACACAAACAGAAAAATATTCTCATTTAGACATCACTTATATCCATAGTGATATTAAGGGAGCAGTAATAGCTAGAAATCGAGCATCTTATTATGCTAGAGGAAAAGTTTTAGCCTTTACTGATGATGATTGTCAACCAAAGCCCGATTGGTTAGAAAATAGCATAACATACTTTCAAAATAATGATGTAGTTGGCGTAGAAGGACTAATTATTTCCGACAAACTCAAAGATGATAATTACCGGTCTGTAACCAATCTAGGGTTTCAAGGAATCGGTTTTATGACAGCAAATTTGCTGGTTAGACGGGAAATATTTATGGCTGTTGATGGATTTGATGAATCTTTTGACAATCCACATTTCCGTGAAGATACTGATTTAGGTTGGAGAATTTGCCAGCATGGACAAGTTATTTTTGCTGAAGACGTTTGTGTTTTTCACCCTCCTCATCTTCGTACTGACCAAGGTGAAAGTCTCGAAGAAAGAAACCAGTTTTTTGAGAAAGATGTTTTGTTAATGCAAAAACATCCAGAACGTTACCGAGAACTATTTTTTATGGAGTCTCACTACAAAAATACTCCAGGATTTCGGGAAAACTTTCTCAGAGGAATTAAGAAGTATAATGTAGAAGTTGACAAGTTTTATTTAGATATTTTAGCAGTTGATGATGCAATGATGAAATTTGAAACCCAGTTTAGCGATACTATACCTGACTTATTTTCTGGTAATAGAAAAAATTTAAATTTATTAAAAATCAACAACATTGAGAAAGAGAAGGAAGAAGTTTCTCAAGATCAGGATATTGCTTTGGTAGAACAAATTCTTTTACATTCTCAAATTAGTTCCTTATTATCAACAAATATCCCACAAACTATTCAGGCACATTTGAAATCTGCCGAAATTTTGTTAAATAAAGTCAAAGATATAGTTGGTATCCAGAGTCATGGCGACTATTTTAAAGCGTCAGTTCCTAGATATTTGCATTACTTGGCGGCTGCAATGACACTAAAAAAGAAGTCAAGAATTTTAGATGTTGGTTCTGCTCCTGGACATATTGGTATTGGCTTGCACTTACTCGGTATGAAGGTTGTTGGTGTCAATTTAAATGAAGCCTGGCGTGAGACATATCCTTCCCTTGACTGGGTAGAAAAGTTAGGTGTCATAGAACGTAATCTTGAGCAAGAAATTCTTCCTTATGATGATAATGTTTTCGATGCAGTATACTTCACCGAAGTTTTAGAACATATAGCAATAAAGAATCCGGTAGAAATATTATCAGATTTAAGAAGAGTATTAAAGACAGATGGTTTATTGATTTTATCAACACCAAATATATGCAATATTTCTAATATATATGCACTGTTGAATGAATTTAATATTTTTTGGCAGCCTGAAATATTTTATGGTAGTTTAGATAGGCATAATCGTGAATATACCCCAAAAGAAGTTTACAATCTTGTAGAGAAATCTGGTTTTAAGGATATCCAAATCTACGGGATTAACAGTTATTGTAACTGGCGTTCTGGTACAGATGATTATCCTTATAAAATAATTAATGCACTTGGGGATAATCATCCGTTATTAAGAAATACAATTATTGTTTTAGCTAAAAAATGAAAAAAATGATGTATAGCATATTGCACCTAAATCAATTATACCTTTAACCCATCCACTATGCTTTTAGCTCCTCTCTGAAAACCTACCCATTGGGTATAAGCTATAGCTAAGTGGAGTATTGAGTTTCAATAACAAAACTGAAACTTGCCATAACAGACTTTAACCGCAATTATTCGGCTTGATCAACAGCATTTTTTTATGGTATATTCCCTGTTACCTGTTCCCTGAGACTTATAATTTTTCTCAACTCCTCTAGAGTTGAGGTTATGGGTGATTTTATCTGAGTCAGGTACACCCTTACCGATCAAGATGCCTGTAAGCTGTTGAAAATTTAACTTGTATATTGCTTATAAGTAAAACTGCTGTGGGTTGGGTATCCTGTCCTCCCCAATATGCAATTAAAGGTTTTTAGCTTATTGCAATGGTTTTATGACTCATGTTGGCACCTTATAGCCCCAATCTCCTCCAATTTAGGTGGTGTAAAAAAAACAGATTTGCCATTCAGCAAATAATCAGCTATAAAGAAATATTTAAAATTCTTATAAAATTTTTCTAAAAAAATAGAGTGTTTTAATTGACAAAATATGGATATGTAGTTTACAATCTCACCCAAGTAGCTTTCTAAATGATTTTTTTAAACAAAATCACATTGTCGAAATTAATAGGAAGCATGACGCGCCAAGACGGTTTTATAAGCAATTTATTTCATGGAGTGAACGTGAGACTATGACAGTAGCAAACATTAATTCAATCCAGGGTCTTTTTATTACCCTCCTGAAGGGTCCAGCAAGTACCAAAGAGTTAGCTGATTTGACTTCTCAGTTGAATAGCGGTGTCACTATCACCAAAATCGCTACAGACCTAATTGATTCTCCAGAAGGGAAAGCACTATTTGGTGGATTCAGTAATGGTGATTTGATAGACTACATTTACAGTAATGCTTTCGGTCGAGTTCCTGACAGTGCTGGTAAGACATTCTGGATTGGAAAATTAGGAGCAACACCAACCTCAACCACAAAAGCCACCGTCGTTGTTGATATAATTAACTTTGCCAGTCCTGCTGATAAAGGAGTTTTCAATGGTAAGGTTAATGTAGCTAAAAACACCACTCATGAGTTGGTAGTTCAAGAACTTTATGTTACCCTTTTGGGACGCGCAGCCGACATAGATGGTCGAACCTATTGGGCAGGACGGTTGAATACTGGTACATCTGTCGCTGATATCGCCAAAGAAATTATAGCTTCCGAAGAAGCTCAGGATAAATATGCGGGTTTAATAAACAGTGACTTTGTTGAGAAACTTTACAGTAATGCTTTCGGTCGCGCAACAGACGCGGAAGGTCTAGCTTACTGGGTTGGGAGACTAAATAGTTCAACAAGAGCAGCAGTAACACTAGAGATTCTGGGCGCTGCTAGTGATGCAGATAGACAAACTTTGAACAATAAGGTGGATGTTGCTCAGGGAATTACTAATAACTTTGAAACACAGTTTACTTTAAACAACTACAATGACATCCTTACAGGTACAAATGGCAAGGACTTGTTCATAGGCGATAATGGTAATCTGTTCTTTGCCACTGTTCAAGCGGGGGATAAACTTGACGGGGGCGCTGGTATTGACACCTTTAAATACTACTACAGCGATGGAATATTGCCTACTCTCCTCAATGTTGAAAAGGTAGAGTTGATTAATTTGCGGAGTGATATTGACTTCAGCCCCCTTGCTGGTTCGAGTCTGGAGGAAGTCACTCTCAAATTTAACCCAGACAACTTTTTTACCACCATCTCTGGACTACGAGATATTAAGCTCGGTATTGACAACGTTACCAATAGTGGTTTTATTACTGGTAATTTTGGTAATGGAACAACTGCAAGTGTTTCGCTGACAGATTCTACACTACAAAATTTGACCATTGAAGGTAATAAAATCACTACCATTAACCTTGACCTGGCAAGTGAGTTTACAGACGGGGTTAATAGGATTGACTTCCTAACTATTCCACTATCTTCTAGTGCTACCGGAGGAACACTGAATATTACTGGAGATGCTGGACTAGGTGGAACAGACATTAATGATCCCAACAGTTCTACAACAGTAGATTCAAATCCTAATGCAAAAACAACTGTAAATGCGAAAGAAAACACTGGTGGTGTCAAATTATCCTTTACAGGTCAAGGTAAGGTTGATTTCACAGGCGGTAAGGGTGATGATAGTGTTGGGTTTGAATTCGACCCATTTGACGATAAAACCATAGTTGACGGTGGTGAGGGCAAGGATACATTGCGACTGACTAGTAATGCTAACATTGATGCTACTACAGCCGCCGCACTTGCTGCTATCAACGGTATTGACAACGTTGAGGTCTTAAGTTTTGACGCTCCCACAGTCACAGTTGATGCAGCTAAGATTACTGCTGTTAAAGAGTATGATTTTGTAGCCGATACGGTTGATCTCAGCGGTGCGACTACAGTTAACAAATTCACCTTGAATAAGACTCTAGACAACGATGTTGATTTAAAATTGAAAGGAAAGGGTCAAAGTGTAGATCTAACATTGAAAGGAAAAGTTCAAATCCTGAATTTAGTCTCTAACGCGGTTACTGACACTGGGACTGAGAAAAATGAGATCACCAAACTGACCACAGATTTTG
>NZ_KE384623.1:103259-103990 GCF_000426905.1 Dolichospermum circinale AWQC131C | reverse complement strand
AGCTGGGACTCCTGGGACTCCTGCATTGACAATCAATGTCACAGGTAGCAAAGAACTGAAAATCGCCTCCCCCGTCCTCCCCAACAACGCGGTCCAAGGGATTACTATTAATGCAGGCACATTTAGTGCCAAGCTAGAAGCTACTGGTACTGATCAAGATGACACCTTCACAGGTGGTACTCTTGATAACGTCTTCATAGGACTTAGTGGTAATAACAGCTTCACTGCTGGTGCCGGCAAGAATGACTTTACAGGTGGTAAGGATAAAGACACCTTTGAGTTTGTTTTTGGCAACTTCAACACTAGTGTTACTGACATTGATAAAGTTGATGGTGGTGATGGCATAGATACGTTGAGATTTACTGGTACTACCATTGATGCTACTACAACTGCCGCACTTGCTGCTATCAATGGTGTTGAAAAGGTTGAGGTCTTAGGTTTTGACGCTACCACAGTCACAGTAGATGCAACTAAGATTACTGCTGTTAAAGAGTATGATTTTGTAGCTGATACGGTTAATCTCAGTGGTGCAGCTGCAGCTAACAAATTCACCTTGAATAAGACTAACGACGACGATGTTGCTTTAAACTTGACAGGAAAGGGTCAAAGTGTAGATCTAACATGGAAAGGAAATGTTCAAGGAAATGTTCAAACCCTGAATCTAAGCTCTAACGCGGGTACTGACACTGGGACTGAGAAAAATGAGATCACCAACCTGACCACAGATTTTA
>NZ_KE384623.1:87350-103249 GCF_000426905.1 Dolichospermum circinale AWQC131C | reverse complement strand
AGCTGGGACTCCTGGGACTCCTGCATTGACAATCAATGTCACAGGTAGCAAAGAACTGAAAATTGCCTCCCCCGTCCTCCCAAGCAACGCAGTCCAAGGCGTTACTATTAATGCAGGCGCATTTACTGCAAAACTAGAGGCTACTGGTACTGATCAAGATGACATCTTCACAGGTGGTACTCTTGATAACGTCTTTGTAGGACGTAGTGGTACTAACATCTTCGAGGCTGGTGCCGGCAAGAATAACTTTACAGGTGGTAAGGATAAGGACACCTTTATCTTTGATTTTGCCAATTTTAACACTAGTGCTACTGACATTGATAAGGTTGATGGTGGTGAGGGCATAGATACATTGCAGTTCAATGATGCTGTAAACGTAACTAATGATGCTGAAGCTAAAACTATCAACGATAATGCCAAACTTATTGAAGTGTTACGCTTGAATGATGGTACAGTAGATGTTGCGAAGATTACTGCTGTTAAAGATTATGAAATTAGTGGTAACGTCACTGTTATCGGTGCAACGGAAAGTAACAAGTTCACTGTATTGAACAACGGTAGCACTGTGAATATTAGCGGGGCGGGACAGAAAGTTGATTTGACATTAAAGGGTGCAGCAGTTACAAACCTATCTTTACAATCCAGCAAAGGAAATGCTGATCCTGTTCAAACCAATACAGTAACTCAACTTAAAGCTGATGGTAGTCTGACTTTAACAATTAATGGTGCTGGTGGTAATGATAGAGATCTCGTACTGGCTGCCCCAACCCTCACGGACGGTTCAGTCTTTACTCTGGATGCAAGTACCTTTAGTGCGAAGTTAACTGCCACTGGTGGTGCTGGTAATGACATCTTAACAGGTGGTGCTGGTAGTAACACTTTAACAGGTGGCGCTGGTGATGACAGCTTAACAGGTGGTATTGTTAATGACAGCTTAACAGGTGGCGCTGGTAAGGACACCTTAACAGGTGGTGCTGATGCTGACAGCTTAACAGGTGGCACTGGTAATGACATCTTCGTCTATACCGCATTGACCGATTCTAATGCAGGTACTTTAACAGGTGCAAACTTAACCTTCGATACTATCACTGACTTCACCAAAGCACAGGATAAAATCAGCGTTGCTGGACTAGGATTTGCTAGTGTAGTTTCTGCACAAGCAGCAGTTAACGCAACAGGTATAACAGACATTAGCACAGTAGCAAACTTCACAACAGTTTTAGGTGCTGCTTCTACTGCAATTAATGTAGATGAATTAGGTTATTTTGTTCTAGGAGGTAACACATATATCCTTAGCGACCTTAATGGTGACGATGCTGCTACAGGTGATGACCTACTGATTAAACTTAGTGGCTTCAGTGCTGCCTTGGCTATTACAGACTTTACAGTCTAATTGCTAGGGAGTGGTTGTTAAATACAATCACTACCATCACGCACAGGATATCTTTTCCATAGTTTTCTGTAGGGGGCATAATACTTTTATGCCCTTTTTTGTTATTTAAACCTAATACTGAATTTTTTTGAATCTATTTTCAACTAAAATAGATTTGACTCCTAAATATTCTTGGGAAAATTTAGTGGGAATCATGGTAGATCATGATCTAAATGAATTAAGTAAAAATGATTGATAATTTGTTCAATGTTTAAAGTTGTTGTTGATGTTACTCCGATTGATTCTCAGCCCAGTGGTGTGGGTTTATATGTTTTTAATTTAGTAGAAGCTTTATCTAAATTAGAACATACAGAATCTTTTGACTCTTTTGAATTAGGATTAGCTTATCAACCTGGATTAAAAAATTGGTTGAAAGGAAAATTGGATTTCCCAGAAAATTTGCAGCATTATTCAAATCTTTATCAAATTCCCATACCCATTCGTCTTTCTAATCTTTTTTTAGATTATTTACCTCAAATTTTTCCTCATTATCTTCAACCAATTTTAGAAAAACCTAATATTTTTCATGGGACTAACTATACAGTTTATCCTTATCAAAATATTCAGAAAATTATGACTATTTATGATTTAAGTTTTATCCGATATCCAGAATATGTTAATTCTGTGGTGAAACAATATACAAAAAGAATCATTAAATGTCTTGAATGGACAGATTTAATTATTACTATTTCTGAAAGTTCTAAACAAGATATTATTAATTATTTAGAATTTCCCTCAGAGAAAATTTTTGTTACTCCTCTTGCTAGTAGGTATAATTCTAACTTTTTATCTACTTTAAACCTAGAAAAAGAAGTTCAAAATATAAATTATGATTTCTCTAAACCTTATCTTTTATTTGTTAGTACCATAGAACCCAGAAAAAATATTAATGCTATAATATCAGCATTTAATTTCTTAAAAAAGAGACATAAAATAGAACATCAATTAGTACTAGTTGGTAGAAAAGGATGGAATTATGAACCAATATTTACAGCTATTGAAAATTCTCCTTGGAAAAAGGAAATACATCATCTTGACTACTTATCTAATGAATTAGTAGCATTATTTTATTCAAAAGCGGAGGTGTTTCTGTATCCTTCTCATTATGAAGGATTTGGTTTACCAGTTTTAGAAGCAATGACTTTAGGTAGTCCTGTCATTACCTCTAATATTTCTTCAATTCCTGAAGTTACAGGAAATGCAGCTATATTAATTGATCCTAATGATTATATGCAATTAGCTGAAGCTATACTACAAGTAATTAGCGATTCTCAACTACGACAAAATCTGATTAATAAAGGAAAAATAAGAGCAGATTTATTTTCTTGGGAAAGAACAGCAGCAGAAACTTTAAAGGCTTATAAAAGTATTATTTAATCAACATGATAGATTCTCATCAATTAATCATCAATTTATCCATTATCTTCTCTCAACCAACGGGGATAAGCAACTATGCTAAAAATATTTTCCCCTACTTAACATCTCTCAATCCTACACTATTAACAGCAGAAAAATACCCTAATTATAACTGCTATTCAGTCCCCAATAATCTTACCCCTGCGGATGGTACAAAAGGACATTTAAACCGTTTAATTTGGACACAATTCCAACTACCAAAAATCTATCAAAAGCTGAAATCGCAACTTTTATTTTCTCCCCTCCCTGAAGCACCTTTATATACTAAATGTCGTTTTATTGTCATGTCCCACGACATGATCCCATTACGCTTTCCGAAACGGTTTTCACCGCTGACACCATATCATCTTTACTATGTTCCCCAAGTTCTTAACCAAGCACAACACATTATTTGTAATTCCCACGCAACAGCTAAAGATTTAGTTGATTTTTTCCATATTTCTAGTAATAAAATCACACCAATTCCCCTAGCTTATGATTCCTCACATTTCCAATTTCTTAATCTTCCTACCCGCAATTACTTCCTATATATCGGTCGTCAAGATCCTTACAAAAACCTGCAAAGATTAATTACCGCTTTTTCCGCATTACCTAATAGAAATGACTATGAACTATGGTTAGCAGGACCTGATGATCAACGTTATTCCCCATTGTTAGAAATCCAAACTCAAGAATTAGGAATAAATCATTTAGTAAAATTCCTCAACTATGTACCTTATGACGAATTACCAATAATAATTAATCAAGCAATTGCGCTAGTTTTCCCCACACTTTGGGAAGGTTTTGGTTTACCTGTTTTAGAAGCTATGGCTTGTGGTACTCCCGTTATTACCTCTAATATTTCCTCGCTTCCAGAAGTTGCGGGAGATGCTGCTATTTTAATTAATCCCTATCATATAGAAGAAATTACAGCCGCAATGAAAATGATCATTCATGATTCAGAAACTAGAAAACAACTTTCAAAACAAGGTTTAAAAAGAGTAAATCAATTTAGTTGGGAAAAAACGGGACTGGCCACAGTTGAGGTTTTGAAACAATATCTTTGAGTATATCTGAATATCTCAAAACATCTAATCCCTATAATTTGGAAATTCTCAAATTAATTTTTATGTATAAGTAATTATGTCTTTATTAATTAACATTTGGTTTTGATCAACAGCAAGAATACTAAAAATTCAATTTTCATAAAATGAATAATGAAAAATAACAAATTAAAAGTTATAATCTTGATAGAACTCATGAGAAAAATAGAGCAATGACAGAAAAAACTATCTCAGCAGACCTAGACTTAGAAACAGCAGAGCGAATTAGTGTATTATCAAAAATGGAAAATCGCTCAATATCCCAAATAGCCAGTGCTTCAATCAAGCTAGGAGCTATGTTACCTCATAATGCTTGGTCAGCACTCTTACAGTTAAATGGGGTTGCTTCTGAAGCACAGTGGCAAGAAATTAGTCAAGAAATTACAAGGGTTTTATTGCATCATCAATACAAACTCGCTCAACAAAGAATTGCCCAAAATATAGATAAAAATTGGTTAAATTCTTTAGAAACTGAAGATGATTTACTTTGTGCTTCAGTTGAGTTAACTCGTGATGTCTAATCCTTTACGCTTATGTCTTGATCTCAATATTTGGTGTGCAGCATTATTAGCTGATATCAAAGAAAATCAAAATATGGCTACACCATGCAAGCCATCAGCTTGTCAAAGTATAGTTGATACAGTTCGTTATGGTCGCTGTTATATGGGAACAGTAGAACTTGTGATTTCTTGGGGAATGTTAAATCGTTTAGAGCAAGTTTTATTAAGATTAACTCCTTTAGCTAAGGATGCGTCTTTTTATGTAGATGTTATCCGCAGTTATGCTCAAATTCAGCCTCAATTAACATTAGGAGGATCAGGTGTTATTCCTATTAGTGATATAGAAGATCAGCACGTTTTAGAAACAGCTTTAGCTGGTCGAGCTAATGTATTAGTGACAGCTAATTTTAAAGATTTTTTAAATAACGATATTGAACTTATCATTCCTGAAAGACATAGTATTTATCATTCTCCTATCCATGAAATTCACATCGTTCATCCTTATTTAATGATTAATTGGCTAAATCAAGGTAATTTTCCTAAAACTCTGTAATCTTGATCATAAGTTTCCATACAGCATTAGGTCAATATCTTAACTATAGCCAAGCACTTGAAGAACAAGAACCAAACCGAATTGTTTACTTAGCCATTCCTTTTGAGACTTATTACGACTTTTTTCAACTTCCATTTATTCAACGAATGCTACAGCGATATCAAGTCAAGCTGATAATTTATGATCCCAAACAGGAGGAAGTTCGACAATGGATAAAATAGAAAAGTATAGACAATTTATCACACAAATTTTAACGGAACACGCCCAGATTTGTACCACCTATGATACAGTCAAAGCACAACTAATATTTGATAGTCAACATGACCATTACCAACTCAATTATATCGGATGGCAAGGCGATAAACGAGTGTTTGGACCAGTGATGCACTTTGACATTGAAGACGGCAAAATTTGGATTCAGTACAACGGAACTGAAGAATCTATAGCTGAAAGATTAGTGCAAATGGGTGTACCAAATTCAGATATTGTCCTTGGTTTTCATTCTGCTTTTAAACGGCAATTTACACCTTATGCAGTGCAGTAAGAGAAGGTTTTGGTTTACCTGTTTTAGAAGCTGGGGAAACAAGAAAGTTCAGTTTCCTTCTCTGTATGGGAGAGAGGCTGTGAAATCCCCGTTTAAGTGAAGATGTTACGGTTTTTTCTGGCAGAAATAGCAAAACATAATTATATTAATTACAGTTCTCTTATTTAATGGACTGATTATGACCACATTAGCAGCAGCAAATCCCTATTTACAAGGGAATTTTGCACCCATAAACACGGAAATTACCACTGATACCTTAGAAGTAATTGGAGAATTACCCCCAGACTTATCAGGGATGTTTGTCCGTAATGGTCCCAACCCCCAACAAAATCCCATTGGTCAATATCACTGGTTTGATGGTGATGGAATGTTGCATGGTGTACAGCTTCATCATGGTAAAGCTACTTACAAAAATCGTTATGTGAGAACCAAGGGATGGAATATTGAACATGAAGCGGGTAAGGCTATATGGACTGGAATGTTAGAACCACCACAATTAGACAACCCCTATGGCATCAGTAAAAATACTGCTAATACAGCCCTTGTATGGCATAATAAACAACTTTTAGCATTATGGGAAGGAGGTGCGCCCCATCATATTAGTATTCCTGATTTAGAGACTATTGGAGAATACACTTATAATGATAAACTAGTTTCTGCTTTTACCGCCCATCCCAAGGTAGACCCAGTGACAGGGGAAATGATGTTTTTTGGTTACGGTTTTAGACCACCTTATCTACAATATGGCATAGTTTCGTCCCAAGGTGAGCTATTATCAACAGTACCGATAGAAATACCAATGGCTGTAATGATGCACGATTTCGCCATTACGGAAAATTATAGCATTTTCATGGATTTACCTCTCACATTTAGCATGGAACGAATGCAGCGGGGAGAACCAATGTTAATGTTTGAGAAACATCGCCCCAGTCGCTTTGGTATCATACCTCGTCATGGTGATAACAGCAATATTCGCTGGTTTGAATGTCCTTCTTGCTATGTCTTCCACACCCTCAACGCTTACGAAGTTGGAGACGAGGTGGTACTTATTGCTTGTCGCATGAATTCTACTAATGTCCTTATTTCTAATGATACATACAGTGATCCCTTAGAAGGTATTCCTTTTTTACACCGTTGGCGCTTTAACCTTTCCACGGGTACAGTCACAGAAGAACAATTAGATGATGTACCTGGAGAATTTCCCCGTGTTAATGAAAACCTGTTAGGGAGAAAAACTCAGTATGGCTACCTGGGAAAAATAGTATATTCTCAAAATCCTTTATTTGAGGGTGTGATTAAATACGACTTTGAAAAGGGTACATCCCAAACCCATGAATTTGGTAAAAATCGTCATGGTGGAGAATCAGTATTTGTACCATCTCCTAATGCTACTACTGAAGATGCAGGATGGTTGGTAACATTTGTTTATGATGAAAATTCCCAAAGGTCGGAACTTATAGTTATTAATGCTGAAGATATGACCAGCGAACCCATAGCGCGGGTAATTATTCCTCAGCGTGTACCCTATGGATTTCATGGTACATGGATTTCCTATTAGGAGGATAGCAACAGGAAGGTTTTTAACTAATTACTAAATATTCACTAAGGTAAGGGTACGTTTAAGTTAGTCTTACCTTTTTTTTTGAGATTGTAAAATTATCGGTTTGTGATCATTAGACGTATAACCAGGTAAAATTTCCACCCCAAGCTGGGTTAACCTCAATGTTAAAGAAAGCCGTAATTTACCGCTTTGATTACGGATAGAACGATGTATAAGGTTATCGGTAAATAACACAAATTCTCCAGGTTTTAGGACTACAGGAATAGCTTTTTTTTCAATTTCATGAGGGATATCAAAAAAGTGATTACCACTAAAAGGATCTGTTATTTTTATCTGACATTTTTGAGAATAACTATCAGGTATATATTCAAAACCATTATATTCATTAACTTCTGTCAAAGCTATATAAGCATGAATAGTTTTACCATTTCCTTTGAGTAATTTGGGATAAGAATCTTGGTGCCACAAAGGAATTAATTGTTGGGAAGGATAATTTACCCACAATTCTGAGCGCCATAATACCAAATTTTCTCCTAAATATTCAGTCAGCTTTTCTAATAAGCTTTCATTGTGACATAATTGCATGATTATGGGTGAATCTAAATGTCTTTCCATGTAGAAAGATTTTTTAAAACCTTGAAGTATGATCAGCAAAAAAGATCCAAAATTAAATTTGATTAATGATAATAATAGTTGAGTAAATAATATTTTCTTGGGAAATTTCGGCAAGACTTTATTTAAAATATGTTTTGTAATTTCCTCCAGTTCCCTGTTATCTAAATTTAGGGAAATAGGTCCCCAAATACCATCATTGCCATCATAATTAATTGTTTGTAAATTCTGCTGTTGATTGCAACCAGTCCATAATAAACTACGTTGCCATAATTGCTGTAATATTGCTTGATTTCGCGCTATTTTCGGTAATGAAATTTCTTGATTATGACGGTCTAAAAACTTGCCACTAATATCTTGATAATCTGGAGAAGTAGTACAAATCAGGGTACTATATGCTCCAGCTTCTGGGGAAATACCTAAACCTAAATATTTACTAAAATGATGCCAGATAGTAATATTTGATTGCACAAAACCTGGATGAATTGCGTTAACAGTAATTTGAGAATTATTTAATCTTTGAGAAAGTTCTTGGGTTAATAGCAATAAGCAGAGTTTAGAAATGGCATAGAGGTTGAGAAAATTTAAGGGTGTTTTTTTGACTAATAAATCCCAGTTAATACTACTTGGAGATAATGCTAAATCTGAAGAGATCATAATAATGCGACCTGGGGCAGATTTTTGCATTTTTTCTAATAATAAATAAGTCAGTAAGAAGTGACCTAAATAATTAGTTCCCCAAATAAGTTCAAACCCTTCTTTTGTTGTACCTCTGCGGTTAAATATCCCTGCATTATTGACCAAGATATGCAGGGGTAAATTTTTATTATTGAATATTGTAACACAGTTGCGAACTGAATCTAAGGAAGCTAGGTCAAGGGGTAAAAATTCCACATTTTTATTCCCCGTCTTTTGCTGAATGTATTGTATAGCTTTTGCTGCTTTAGTTGCACAACGACAAGCAATAAATACATGATTACCTAATTTGGCTAAACCTACAGCCGTCATTAAACCTACACCAGAATTACCACCTGTAACTAGACAAACTTGCATCATTAAACCTCTTTTACACCCTGATTTATTATCTACATTATATAACACAAATTGAAATTTTATCCAGCTTCTAATAGACAACCTGAAAAAGTTAAGTTATTAGCAAGGAACTAACTAAAGTTACAGTTTTTAAAGTTCCTTGCGATGATTATCTCACGGAAAACGCCTCGCTGAAACGTCGAGTAATAGGTTCAAGAATAAAGGTCAAAACCGATTTTTTCCGAGTGACAATTTCGGCGTTAGCAACCATTCCTGGATTAAATTCCACCTCTTTTCCGCGTACATTTAAAGAATGTTTACTTAACTTGATTCTTGTGGGAAAAACCAAACCTAACTCTTTATCAATCGTCGCATTAGGACTAATTTGTAATACTTGACCTTCAACTACACCAAATTCTTGAAAGGGAAAAGTAGCGATTTTAACTTTTGCTTTCATTCCCTGATTAATAAAGCCAATATCACGGTTAAGAACTTTTACCTCCAAGAGCATTTCTTCCCCTTCTGGTAAAATTGATAATAGTTCTTCTCCAGATTGTACTGGACCTTTAGTAGCTTTAATTTTGTAAATTGTACCAGCAACTGGGGCTTTAATAGTTTCTCCGTCTTTTTGTTTTCTAGCTTGTTCTAATTGACCTGCAACGGTGGTTAATTCTTCTTGACGTTTATTGATTTGGGTGAGAATTTCACTTTGACGTTCTGAGGTTAAACGAATACTTTGATTACGTGCTGTTTGATAAGCTTGTTCTGCTTGATTAATTTCTTGAATTTGAGCAGCAATGTCTTTTTCTAAAGATGTAATTTTATCCTTAGCTTCTGTGAGATTATTTTCAATTCTTGTGATTTCATCTGCATTTCTAATCATCTCTGTCTTAGCACGATTTAATCTTTCCTGAGCCTCTAAATAATCAACTCTGGGTAAAGCACCTGGTTGAAATAAAGTCCGCAGATTTTCTTCTCTTTGTTGAGCAATTTGTAAATTACTCTCTAACATAGAGCGCAGATTTTTTGTATTTTCTAGGTTTTTTTGAACATTGCTAAAAGTGATTTTAGCATTGGCCAAATTTTCCTGTAAACGACTTAATCTCACTTGGGCTTGATTCATAATTGATTGTTGTCGTTTGGCTTCTGCTACTGCTGCTGCTTGTTTGGCTTTATAGTCTAATAAACGGGAGTTTAAAAGTTCATCTTGGATGATTGTTCCCGCAGTTTTTCCCCCAGAACGTTCGGCTTGTAATCGTTGTAAATCATCTTCGATTAATTTACTAGATTTAGCTAAACGGTTAACATCTGTTTGTTGAAAATTGGGATCTCGTTGAATTAAAATTTGATCTTTAGTAACGCGATCGCCTTCTTTCACTTTTACTGCTAAAATAGAACCATTACCCAAAGCTGTCACCGGTCTAACTTGGGTAGAAGCAATTAATTCTCCTGTTGCTGTGGCTACTTCATCAATTTCTGAAAAATGCGCCCAGGAAATTGTTCCCAATACAATAAAACTAATTGTTCCCGCTAACAATCTTGTGTAAAGTGGTGGTAATTCCTGTACAGCTTTACCCAATTCATAAGACAATTTTTCTTCTGGTTTAGCAAATCGCTCTTTTGTCTGACGTGCTTGTACAGCATTTGCAGCTAGGGAAAATTTCATATTCATAATTACTGGGGTTTGTTAGTTGTTTTTTATTGAGTTATCCCAATTTTATCTCAGGCCTATAAAACTATAACGGTATGCACTTACATAAGAAAATATTTTCCTCCTTGCTGACGGGTTCTGATATCTGGAATTAACAAAAGAACCGCTATAAATTCTTAATGAGAAAACCCTTAACCTAATAATTTCTATGACCAATAAATAAAGACTAAATGACTAAATAACTAAATATTTAATAGTAATCTATACGAATATAAAATACTGTTATCTATGTCACCACTTTTATCATATTCAGATCCTCAACTTCTCCCACAAGTCAAGGATTTTAAAAACATGAGAGTTTTTAGAAAAATTATCTGTATTTCTTTCTACAGTTAGAAGCAATTTTCTCTACAATGTATTTTAATCAGCTAGTAGCTTACTAGCCAAGGAAATAACCAATTAACTATATGATTTACCACAGCGACGCGACTGCATCTCGCCAAGAAGGCAAATTTTCAGGTGTGGGTGGGCTTGACTTATATTACCAAAGCTGGCATCCTGGGGGGGAAGTCAGGGGAATATTGGCCATTGTACATGGGTTGGGAGGACACAGCGGACTTTACAAAACCATAGTTGAGTATTTGTTACCCAAAGAATATGCGGTTTATGCCTTAGATTTACGTGGTCATGGACGTTCATCCGGTCAAAGAGGTTACATTAATACTTGGACTGAATTTCGTGATGATTTGCAGGCTTTTCTCAACTTAATTCAACAGCAACAACCAGGATACCCGATTTTCCTGTTGGGACATAGCTTGGGGGGAGTAATTGCATTAGATTATACTCTCCATTATGTCAAAGATCAATCTACATTAGCCGGTGTGATTGGTTTTTCACCCAGTATTGGTCAAGTAGGAGTACCACTGAGTCGCGTAGTTTTAGGTAAGTTATTTTCCCGCGTCTGGCCGCGTTTTTCCTTGCATATTGGCTTAGATTTTAGCGCAGGTTCACGAAATCAGAAAATTTTAGATTCCTATACTCAAGATAAATTACGTCATACTCTCGCTACTGCTAGGTTATCTACAGAGTTTTTCGCTACAGTAGATTGGATTCATACCCACGCAGAAAAATGGCAAGTACCACTATTAATTTTACATGGTGGTGCTGATAGAATTGCTTTACCAGCAGGAAGTCAAATGTTTTATGAAAAGGTGAATTATCCAGATAAGTTAAGAATTGAATACCCTGGTGCTTATCATAATTTACATGATGATATTAATTATCTTGAGGTAATCACTGATTTATTTGATTGGATGAATAAACACTAAACTGTCACAAATCCTCAATAAATCTCAACAACAATATCCCGGACTTCTCTAAGAGACTTCCAATTAAAAAGATACCCAAAAATTTCTTGTGGTGCGGGCATCTTGCCCGCTAATAATGCAAGGACGGGCAGGATGCCCATCCCACAAGATTGGATAGTGAGGCGCTGCTGCAAGCAGTTCATCTTTTTTGTGGAGTTCTCTAAGAAGTCCGGGTTTGTGAAATCTCGATTTTCAAACTAACCATGAACACGAAATAGATAAAAACCAGCAAGTACCAAAATAAAAATCATAGTTGCTGAATAGACAATTACATCTTTCACCAGAAAAGAAATCCAATCTTTTCTCAATTCTTGTTTAAACTTGAGTTCTCGTAATTTCCGCTCCAGTTCTATATCTTCTTTCTCAGGTAATCTAATGTAAGGACTAATCTCTAAATCATCAATAATCTCCTCCGTCGGCTCTGGATTTTGCCAATTATCTAATGTAGAATTAGATCCAGTAACGATGATTGGCTGATGATCCTGATTTTGATTTTTTATCTCTTTTCTAATTACCTTTTTGACAATTTTTATAATTAGAGTTTCTAAGTTTTTATCCGCCATATTTGGTGAAATTAAATTTATTTATACCATTTTCTACTCCACCAAAGTACAGATTTATCTGCGTTTATCCGCGTTTATCTGCGGTGAACTTCCTCACCTCTCCCCTGGTCGGAGAAAGGTTGATAAAAACCTTATTCCCTAGCAGAGAATGAGGTTTAAATTATAGTTCACCGATAATTTCCGGCTGATTTAATTCATCAGACATTTCAATAATTGCTCTCAGTACGGGCTTCATTATTGAATCCTCGTTATTTTCAAAATCTTCATAACGTCGGCGTTTAGCACGGTTTGCAACTCGCACCGTAATGCGGTAGCGATTTGAGGCCGCACTAATCAGTTCTTCAGCACGGTGCATGATTTGAGACTGAGTTGTCTCGAATTTAGAACGCTTAAGCATAATTGACGACTCTGGAGATTCTATCCTAGTTTACTCGGATTTTTGAATTTAGGATGATTTTTATTTTTTAACCAATATCCTGTGGAAATTTGCCTAATTACAATGATTAGGCTGATAATTTGCTGTATTTGTTGGATTTGCTGTTGCAGTATCTGATTTTTGAGGTTGAGGTTCTGAATATCTTCTTCCACTAGATAAATATTATCTCTTGCTGTATGTAGTGCTGCATAACTAGCGCGTTCATATTGATTAAATAAATCTGCTATCAGTGTTAGAGCATCCTTTGCTTGCCATAATTTTTGAGCTAGACAAAGAAGCAGGAGGGAAATGATAATGTTAATCAGGACAACGATAGTTACCATTTTTTATGTTGTTTGCCACTGATTTACCATATTATATAGCCGTAACACACCCCACGCAATAATTTACTCTTAAAGATTAAATTGGATTACTGTAGAATTTTGTAGATATTACTTTTCCCGTCACTGCCATGACCGTAAACACAAAAACTATCGTTATATTTGATATAGATGGAGTTATCCGTGATGTTAGTGGGTCCTATCGTCGGGCGCTATCAGATACAGTAGAATATTTTACCGGACAAGCTTATCGTCCCACAGCAATGGATATTGACCACCTCAAATCAGAGGGAATCTGGAATAATGATTGGGAAGCCTCCCAGGAGTTAATTTACCGTCATTTTGTCAGTCAAGGACAGCAGCGGGAACAACTATCATTAGATTATGAAGAGATTGTTACTTATTTTCAAAGCCGTTATCGAGGTACAGATCCTGAAAATTGGAATGGTTATATTTGTCATGAGTCTTTATTAGTACAGCCTAGTTATTTTCAAGAATTAACGCAAACTGGTATTGCTTGGGGTTTTTTCAGTGGTGCGACTCGTTTGAGTGCTAAATATGTCTTAGAAAAACGGTTGGGTTTAAAAGCTCCTGTATTAATTGCAATGGAAGACGCACCCGGTAAACCAGATCCTACAGGGCTTTTTGCTAGTATTAACCTGTTAACAAATGGTAATGATCAAAAATCAACAGTTGTGTATGTAGGAGACACGGTAGCAGATATGTATACCGTGGTCAAAGCCAAAGCTATAGATAATTCACGGACTTGGTTGAGTGTGGGAGTGTTACCTCCTCACGTTCAGGAAACAGCAGCGGGACGTGAAAATTATGCACAAATGCTGATGAAATCTGGGGCAAATATCGTATTTAATAATGTACAAGAACTCACAATTAAGACAATTTCCAAATTAGAATCATAATTTTACATCATGTCCCAAAATGCTGTAATTAATGTTGTGTGGAAACCTCAAATTCAGTAAAAACTTTGGCTTTTTCTCAAACCAGTTCCATTGCTAGAGCTTCCATATCAGGAGGATAGCCATATTTATGCAGTATAATACTTTGCTTCATTTCTACTTGCGTCATCAGTCCACCTCAGTTTTCCGGTTCTTAATTTGGGAAATGCTCTTATTTTAATTTCAAAAATTTATCTAAGGCTAATACCATACTTGGCGGCCAACGGCGGATATTTGTCACCCAATTTATATCTTTATAACGAATATCTAATCCATAGGCTGCTACCCAATTACTTTCCGCTTCACCTCTATTTCCTGTCACCCAATAGGCTGCTGTTAATGCGGCTCGCATATCAGCAAACCGGGGATATTTACGGACTATATTTCGCATTTCCCGAATTGCTTTTTCTACTTGATTAGTTTCATATAAAGCTAGGGCGTAATTGGCTCTAGCAAAGGCAAAATTGGGGTTGATTTCTGTGGCTTTTTGGTAATCTAAAATGGCTGCTGGCCATTGTCCTAAACCTGCTTTAGCATTACCGCGATTATTATAGCCCATAGCATCTTGGGGATCTAATTCTAACACACGATTATAATCAGCGATCGCTTCTTCCCATCTCCCTAAACCTTCCAATGCTGTCCCCCGATTTAAATAAGGATCTGTCACATTGGGAGCAAGTTCTACGGCTTTATTATAATCAGCTAATGCTGCTGTTAATTTATTTTGACTAACACGAGAATTACCACGATTACTCCATGCTCCCGCATTGCTGGGAAATTTTTCAATGATTTGTGTCCAATAAGTTTCTGCTGTGACAAAATCACCTTTATTTGTGGCTATAAAGGCCTTAGTAGCTAATTCGTCTCCTATTTGTAACTCTTCTGCGGTTATAGTTTGAGTTTGTGCCATAACGGGTGTATTCCAACTAAAAACCATTAACAAACTCAGGAAAATACCAATTAATTTAATCATCTAAGTAAGTGATATGCAACAAAATTAATAATATAACAAATAGTGGCAAATGGCGATTTTTTTTTACAACCCACTCCAGACCCAGGGTACCCAGATGTAATTATAAACCAGATGTTATTATAAAAAAAATAAAAAAGGTGTTAATATCTCTTTTATAATTACTAAGAATTTACTCTAAAGGAAACAAAGCAATTGTTTTATCTCCACTCCCCGCAGCCAATACTTTACCATCTGGACTAAAAGCAATTGAGTTAATTACTGCTTTCCCAAGGGACTAAATGCGACAGCATACACCCTTTTTTCATGTCCGATAAATGTGTAAATTGCTAGTCCTAGATTTATGTCCCATAATTTAATTGTTTTGTCATCACTTCCACTGATCAAAAATTGACTATCTGGACTAAAAGCTATTGAATTAATCCCCTTAGACCAAGAATATTCTCCATGTCCTTCTAAAATAGAATGTTTCTTGGTTGCTAAATCCCACAATATAATGATTTTATCATCACTTCCACTTGCTAAAAGTTTACCATTTGGACTAAAGGCTACGGAGAGAACTTTATTTTTATGTGTTTTATGTGTTTTGAGATTATTAAAAAATACTAATTTTCCAGTTTTCTCATCTATTAGAGATTTGGGAGGAGTTAGTTCTAGTGTTTCTGCTGTTTCTTGATCATTATCTTTTGGTTGTAAATTCGATTTATTTTCTATCTGTAACGGTTGTACCAAAGATGTAAATAAATTATCTAATTCTGTTAACCCATCTAATTTTGTTAATTGTTGGGTAATCACATCAAGGATGTGATGATTTTGGGAAGTTTCACTTTCTTGCTTTTGTTTAATTTCATTTATTTCTTGGTTGTGTTCTGAAATTGTTTGATGTAATTTCTCTGTTGAGTTG
>NZ_KE384623.1:80221-87160 GCF_000426905.1 Dolichospermum circinale AWQC131C | reverse complement strand
TGGGAAAGTTCCCTATTTTGATTTTGTTGATTATTATTTAATTCTGTTAATTGCTGTAAATTGCTTTGATTCCCACTTTCCATAGAGGTTTCAATTTCTGCAAATCGGGAATTAAAGACTTGTATCTGCTGATTAAGTGATAATAATTCAGTTTTCAATTCAGCAATATTGTTTAAATATTCATCTTTTTCAACATTGGAACTCAAGTTTTCTAGGGAAGTATCTAATTGCTGTAAACGATTATTGACAATTTGAATTTCTTGATTACCTGCGTTAAATTCTGTACTCAATTTTTGGATTGGAATTTGAATTTTCTCGTCAATAATTTGACTAATTTCTTGTTTATCAGCCTCGATTTTTCCCAAAATTTGATTAATTGCGATCTCAATCCTCTGGTCAATAATTTGACTTAATTGTTGTCTCCAAGTTTCGATTTGTTCTAGTCGTTGATTATATGTATTCATGGTTTTATTTAGTTGATCAAATTCTTCATCTGTATTTTGCAAATTTGTCTGTAATTGGTCAAGTGATTGTAATTGGGAATAATTAAACTGAGGACGATTAACTAAATTTAAAGCCACACTTAAACACAAGGGAATCAACCCATAAGCTACTTGTTGCGTCACTGTAGCTACTATTATTCCTAATATGGACAACCCTAAGCATAGATACTCGCTAACTTTTAGCCACTTATGATTATTCATGTTCCCTGGTATTACTTGTCAAGTAGTGATTATAGCAGACACCCAACTTATTTAAGACGTATTTAAAAAGTGAGGGTCTAGATTTTTAGATTTTTACAGGACTTACGCAAAATATCTCTCAAACCCTCATTTCTCTGTGTTCTCTGTGTCTCTGTGGTTCGTTTATTCCGTAACTCTTGCGTAAGTCCTATTTTACTTTTAATCCACTTACAATAATGATAACTGCTCTTTGGGTGGCTTAAAACCCATGTGTTGATAAGCTGCTTTTGTTGCTATTCTACCCCTTTGTGTTCGGCTTAAATAACCTATTTGCATTAGATACGGTTCATAAACTTCTTCAATGGTTTGGGTATCTTCCCCGGTAGTAGCAGCAATGGTTTCTAAACCCACTGGACCACCATTAAAGTTTTCAATAATTACACTGAGCATTTTTCTATCTGTCCAATCCAAGCCACAGGGATCAACTTGAAATAACTGTAATGCTTCTGCTGCAACAGCTTCGTTAATTTCCATCAAGAGTTTTACTTCCGCATAATCACGGACTCTTTTTAAAAGTCTGTTAGCAATTCTTGGTGTTCCCCGCGAACGTTTAGCTATTTCCGTAGCCCCATCTAAACTAACTGCGGTCTGTAATAATTCAGCAGTGCGGAGAACAATCTGAGTTAGTTCTTCAACTTCATAAAAGCGTAGTTTCTGAATTAAGCCAAAGCGATCGCGTAATGGTGAAGTTAAAGCTCCGACGCGAGTTGTCGCCCCTACTAAGGTAAATTTAGATAAAGGTATACTTCTAATTCTGGCGCTAGAACCCTTACCTATGGTAATATCTAGGCGGTAATCTTCCATCGCTGGATACAATATCTCCTCTGTCATCCGGGATAGACGATGAATCTCATCTATAAATAACACATCTCCCGGTTTGAGATTGACCAATAACCCCACAATGTCCCGTGGTCTTTCCAAAGCTGGGGCGCTGGTAATTTTGTAGTTTACTCCCATTTCTGATGCTAAAATCATGGCCATTGTGGTTTTACCTAAACCCGGAGGTCCATACAACAGCAAATGATCCAAGACCTCATTTCTCGACTTAGCTGCTTTAATGGCTATATCCAAAACATCCTTTAAATCCTGTTGTCCTATGTAGTCAGCAAACCGCTGGGGACGTATACTTTCTTCTGGTTTACCTTGTTCATTAATAGCAGCTTCCGACTGTAACAGATTTTCAGCAGCAGGTACTTTAGCTGATTTCTGTGGCTGTTTTACTTCTTTGTTGGGTTCTGGAGGCTGTTTTTTGGAGGAGATAATTGCCATAATTTTCGGTAATTCAGAAGTTCAGAAATCGGGATTTAGCACCGCTAAACCTTTACAGCAGTCAGGATCTAACACCAGTATAGGATATTTACGGTTACTTTCAATCCAGTGACAATGGCAAAAAATATAAATGTTTACATAAACATTTGTATTTACTTTTGTCATAACGACAATTTTTAACGCCAACCTACTTAGTAATTCTGACAATTTTCAGTTTTAACCCGGAACACTAAAACAGTAATTGATAATTATTCAGTCCTATTTTGCAATTACACCCATACCTCCTTGAGTATATTTGAGTCTGGACAAAACCCATTGTATCTTGATCCACTCTTGTCATCTATTCCCCAATTGCCTTTACAATTAAAATTCCTAGCAATTACCAGGAGCAAAAAAGTTATTATGTTGTCTAAAAGAATCTTACCTTGTCTAGATGTCAAAGCTGGCAGAGTTGTCAAAGGAATTAACTTTGTTGATCTCAAGGATGCGGGTGATCCGGTAGAACTGGCCAGGGTTTATAATCAAGCCGGTGCTGATGAGTTAGTATTTCTAGATATTACAGCCACTCATGAAGACAGAAACACGATTATTGATGTGGTTTACCGCACTGCTGAACAGGTCTTCATTCCCCTGACCGTGGGTGGAGGAATTCAAACCTTAGAAAATGTTAAAGATTTATTACGAGCCGGGGCTGACAAGGTTAGTATTAATTCTGCGGCGGTCAGAAACCCAGATTTAATTAATCAAGCCAGCGATCGCTTTGGAAATCAGTGTATTGTTGTAGCTATTGATGCTAGATGCAGACCTGATACCGAGAATCCGGGCTGGGATGTATATGTTCGCGGTGGTAGAGAAAATACTGGTATAGATGCTTTAGAGTGGGCTAAAGAAGTAACAAAAAGGGGGGCTGGAGAATTATTAGTTACAAGTATGGACGCTGATGGTACTCAAGCTGGTTATGATTTGGACTTGACAAAAGCGATCGCTAATGCTGTAGAAATTCCTGTCATTGCTTCTGGTGGCGCTGGAAACTGTGAACACATTCACACTGCTTTAACTCAAGGTAAAGCGGAAGCCGCACTGTTAGCATCATTGTTACATTTCGGACAACTCAGCGTAGCACAAATTAAGAATTATTTGCAAGAACGTAATGTTCCTGTTCGTCTTCCTGCTTGATATCAGATCATAGCGACCAACTACCGCCGTCGAACATCAAACACAGTTTTCTGAAAGAGTGTTAAGATAATGGTACTTCTATGAAGAAATATTAAGAAATATGTTGATTCCTATTTTAATCTTTGATGTGGCGCTTGTAGCATGGTCCCTACACCTGATGGAAAAAGCTTTTGAGCATAAAGAATTTTCTTTCATGTTAGCTGGTATGATAGTGGCATTAGCCGCAGTAGCAATGCTGGTGGTCTATTTTTTAATGGGACACTGTATGAGCTATTTGTTACAAATTTCTTAATTAAAATAGAGGTCAAAATGATTTCGTAGACTAGGAAATGATATATAGATAGTTATCATCAACAGAATTAAGAGTTATCTATAGCCATTAGAGAAATTCAATTGTTATATTAAACTAAATCACTAGTATGTTAAGGATTTAGTAACTGTGCGAGATGATTTACAAGAACTGGATATTAGTCATGACGAACTGCAAAAATTGACTAACTTACCTGTTAATAATAAATTAATAATTATTACCGATATTATTCAGGAATTAAGTAGACAATTGCTAAAAAAAGTTAAAGAAACAGAAAATCCAACCTTAGTTTTTGCAGGACTTTCTATTTGCGCTTTTATATATCTGTTGGTAAAATCATCATTTTGGATACCATTGATTGTATTTACCTTATGGACAGGGGGAAGTATACAAACTATATTGTATTTCCTGTGGAAAGGAAAAAGTAGGTTTCTCAAACAACATCAGACAAATTCTTTACGGATTTTATTAAATGATGTAGAAAGATATAATTCCGTGATTAAAGCTATAGATATTAATGACCAAATCGAGGATGCTGGTAATTTAGGAGTGGGTATTCAAGAAAGAGAAAAAGTATTAGCAGCACTGGAACTAACGAAGAATGATTTAATCCGCGCTTTAAAAACCGAGAGAATTTTGCGAGAGAACAGAACTTTTATTATTACCAATTCCGATTTATTTGTTAATAATTTAGCAGCTTTAGCCTCAATGCAAATTACAGAAGAAGCCACAGAACATGGTAAATTATTAAATGAAGCTTTGCAAATTTCCTTAGATGTGCAACAGGAAATGAAAAAGTTGCAAAATAAGAGTTAAAATCAGAATACAATCATTAGACAATTAATAAATTTTAGCAATGAACTGGCAAGAAATTAGAGGTAATTGGGTCATTATTCCCCGTCACCCCGTAGGGATTATTCACTTTTTAGGTGGTGCATTTGTAGCTACTTTACCACATTTAACCTATCGTTGGTTACTCGAACATCTCGCTGCTCAAGGATATGTAGTGATTGCGACACCTTTCGTGAACACATTGGATCATATAGCGATCGCCAAAAATGTATTAATTAACTTTGAACGCACCCTAGAAAGGTTACAAGAATCAGGAGAAATACGGAAAATTTACCTTCCTACCTATGGAATAGGACATAGTATGGGTTGTAAACTGCATTTACTTATTGGTAGTCTTTTTTCAGTACAACGTGCTGGTAATATTTTAATCTCCTTTAATAACTTTGCTGCGAGTGAAGCTATACCCTTAGTAGAACAGTTAAATTCTCAATTAAATTCCCAATTAGACATTGAATTTACACCTACACCCGCAGAAACTAACCAGATAGTACGCGAAAGTTATCAAATTCGGCGGAATTTATTAATCAGATTTAATAAAGATACTCTAGATCAATCAGCAGACTTAACAAGAATTTTACAAAAACTCTTTCCCAATATGATAACAACACAAACTTTATCAGGAAATCATACCACACCTTTAGGACAAGATATTAAATGGCAACCCGGAACTTCTTTCAGTCCTTTTGATGCTTTAGGACAATGGTTAAAACAAGAAGTTTATCGAGATCTAAATCAACTCAAAGAAGTTATGCTATTTTGGTTAAATCCCCTTTCATGATTCTCATTCAATATCTTCAGCTTGTCAAAGCCATTGATTGGGTTTTACCCCCCTCAAACCCAGCTACAAAAAAGGTAAAGTTATTGTAATTGATATTTATTCAAATTGTGATTATATCCCAGATTATTTGCATATAAATTACATTAAATTTAGGGAAAGTGTAGGGAAAGATTGAAGACTCCTACTCTCTGTACCTCTGCGGGAGACAAATCAAACATATAATTTTAATTATATTCAGTAATATCCAATGTTTGAAATATTAGTAATTGATGATGATCGCTCTGTACAAATATTTCTGAAAAGAATTTTAGAAAAACAAGGTTATGAAGTGATTACTGCTAGTACGGGAGAAGAAGGAATTTTAAAAACCTTAAATTCACCTCCAGCCCTAATTATATGTGATTGGATTATGCCCGGATTGAGTGGTTTAGAAGTGTGCGATCGCGTTAAAAAAGATCCCAGATTATCTACCACATTTTTTATTTTATTAACATCTTTAGATTCAGTCGCTAATCGAGTCAAGGGATTAGATGCTGGTGCTGATGATTTCATCACCAAACCTATTGAACAAAATGAACTACAAGCAAGGGTCAGAGCCGGTTTACGTCTACATCAATTAAGTCAGGATTTACATACCCAAAAGCTACTTTTAGAAACAGAATTAGCCGAGGCCACAGAATATGTAAAATCCCTTTTACCTCTACCTATAAATAACCCTTTGAAGATCGAGTTCAAATTTTTGCCATCCCGGCAACTTGGTGGGGATTGTTTTGACTATAATTGGCTTGATGCTGATTCTTTAGCCATCTATTTATTAGATGCTGCTGGCCATGGACTGAAAGCAACTTTACCCTCTATTTCTGTATTAAATCTATTACGTTCCCGCGCTCTCAAGGATTTAAATTACTATCAACCTAGCCAGGTTTTAGCGGCTTTAAACAATACCTTTCAAATGAATTATCAAAATGATAAATATTTGACGATTTGGTATGGAGTTTATAATCGAGTTAGTCGTCAGTTAACATACTCTAGTGCTGGCCATCCACCAGCAATTATTGTTGCTGGGAACTCTCCTATTAATACAGAAGTAAAAAGATTAAAAACACCGGGAATGCCGGTGGGGATGTTTCCTGAAGCCAAGTATGTTGATGCTTCTTGTTATATCGAAAAATCTAGCATCCTTTATATTTTTAGTGATGGTGCTTATGAAATTACTCAAGCAAATGGTACTCTTTGGAGTTTAGAAGGTTTAATTCAGATTTTCATTAGCTTACAGTATTCTGTTGAGAACCAACTTGATTATATACTGGATTATTTAATTAACTTAAACTCCAAAGAGACGTTTGAGGATGATTTATCTATTCTCCAAGTTAAATTTGATTAATTAACTGGCAGAAACTAAAAGATTTTCAAATGCTTCTTGACTGGGAACAATTGTAAATTTATTATCCATACCAGTTAATTCAAATAGCATCTTCACTTGCTCATTACTCGAACAAATAACCATCTTGATCCCAGCTGCTTCCAACATTTTAAATGTTACCACTAGAGTCCCTAAACCAAAACTATCCATAAAGGTGACACTATGACAATCAATCAATACAATTTTGATGTCACTAGCAATTACCTCTTGAATATTTTTATGAAATTCTGATGAGGTACTAGCATTAAAGTTACCGCTGATTACAATCACTTTTACCTGTTGATTCATAATATCCTAATCTTGATTTAATTTAAGAAGGTTCTGATTGTGATGTTGTCATTATATAATAAATATTAGATTTAGATATTATAAAAAATATCTAGTCTAT
>NZ_KE384623.1:42353-80168 GCF_000426905.1 Dolichospermum circinale AWQC131C | reverse complement strand
CCATATAAACCTAAAACCATTTATTAATAAAGGGTTTCGCGGATTTTTACCACAAAAAAGTGCAAGGTTTTGGCTAATGGTGTCTCAAAATAAGTGCATTTTTATTTGTTGGATTTGGAAAATTGAAGATATCCAGACAGTTAAAACTGTTTCCTGTTCCCTGTTCCCTGTTCCCTGTTCCCTCCCCTCACAGACAACTTTTTCAGCAAGCCCTATTTAGTCAACAAAAACATCAAGTGTTCTTTAATTAAGAATACATGAAAGTTTCTGAAAAATAAAACAAGAAACTTCAAGAGTTTCTGATCTATTTATCAATAGAAAATAAACTTTACATCGGACTTACCCTAGCTCGATATAGCAACTGATCATATTGCATATAGCCTGTATAACGTACCTTAACAATCTCTCCTGGTTGTGCTGTTCCCTCCAGTAGTTGATGCAATTGCGGATTGTAGGGAATTTCCGCACCCACAGAAGCGATCGCCCTCACACCCCAAGTCTGTAATAATGCTTCTAAAGGCTTATCCACTAACGGTAATATTTTTACCGCTGCTAACTGGTGATCCTCCTTAGCTCTATAAGCCGCTGTTGGCCATTGTAGCAGCAGAGATTCTAATATTTGTAAACTTGACCGCTGAAATTCCTGTTGTAATAATTCCCTTTGTTGTAACATTGACAACGATATTCTTTTATGCTCATTTTGTAATTCTGTTATTTGTTGTAATAAGTCTATATTATAATCTTCAGGCTGAGTTTTTGCTGTTTTCAATGAAAAACCCTGGACACCAAAAGTTTCTGCCAATTCACCCCCAGATATTTGCAGAACTTGTGATAATTTGAGTAATACCTCCACTCGCATCTGCCGAATTTTTCCCCTCCGTAACTGCAAAATTTGCCACTGGGAAACACCAGCAGCTAGACTCAAGGATTTAAAACTGGCAAAACCGACCTTTTGCATTAAATTTTGCAAATTCTGGGTGAAGTCAGTTGGGGACATGGATGACAGGGGATAAGGCACTAATACCTATTATAACCTTTATATGACTTTATTTTTCCGTTCAACTTCTGAGCATCCGATAGCATAGTGGATAATTAGAATTAGTCTTCATGAAAATATTTTTTTGGCGTTCTTCCTACAGATTAATCACAACCCTGTGTTTATTGGGATTGACTGCTGCATCAGAACCAGTAAGCAAGAATCAGGGTGTAGAATTACAAATTGGCATTGTACAGCGATTTGGGGCTAAACCCACCGACAAATTAGAATTAGCCCCCACAAAAGGCGATCGCTTAACATTAAAATTTGTGGTTGATAATCAGCCGCAAACCTTAACCACGGACCAACCCATCCAGTTAACAACAGTGATGAGAACCTTGATCCAACGGGAGATTAAGGAAGTATTAGTTTTGGGTGACTTCCGTACCTTTGAAACAGCCGAAGATAGCGCCAACTACTGGCGCTCTCAGGGTATAGAAGTGGAAATAGCCCAGCCAGAACGCTGGCAAGTATGGGCAAAACGGGATGTTTACAGCACTCCCTTAATTCGCCGTTTGCTATTACAAAGTATAAAAACATCTGGCGATCAAAATGCTTATTTAGCCACAAATATTCGCCAACAAGTACCAAAAATTACCTGGAATGTCAATGGCAAAAAGTACAGTCCAAATTATCTAGAAGTAAGTACAGGTAAAGACATAATTAAGGTCAAGACAGGTGATCAATCCAAAACAACCCCCCAAAAGAACTTCAACTATGGGGGAAGAATGACTTTACAGCCCAATGCTTACGGGAATTACACCTTAGTCAATACAGTACCATTAGAAACCTATATTCGTGGAGTTTTACCCCATGAAATTGGTATAAACGCGCCAAAAGCAGCCCTAGAAGCACAAGCCATTATTGCTCGCACCTATGCCTTACGTAATGTCCGCAGATTTGCAGTAGATAATTATCAGTTATGTGCTGATACTCACTGTCAAGTTTATCAAGGACTCAGCGGAGTTGCTAAAAATACAGATCAGGCCATTGCCTCTACTAGAGGTCAGGTTCTTACTTATAATAATGAAATAGTTGATGCTTTGTATTCTTCCACTACAGGTGGTGTAACTGCTAACTTTAGCGATATTTGGAATGGTGAAGACCGTCCCTATTTAAAACCAGTTATAGACGCTGCTAATGGTAATATTTGGAACTTGTCCAATGAGAATTTAGCAGATGATCAGAATTTCCAGCGATTTATCGCCCTGAAGGACGGATTTAATGAGAGTACATGGGATGTATTCCGTTGGCGCAGAGAAACTGATATCAGTACAATTACCAAAGACTTGCAAAAATTTTTACGAGCTAAAAAAAGCCCTGACAGCAAATTCCAAACAATTCAGGCCATGTCTATCGTTAAACGCAGTCCCAGCGGCAGAATTTTAAAATTAGCTGTGAAAACGGATATCGGTATTTTTACTTTACAAAAAGATGAAGTTCGCAGTGCTTTTGCAGCACCCATTAGCACGCTTTTTTATATTCAACCTCTTAATAAAGGACAAAGGAATATTTGGGGATATGCTTTTATCGGTGGTGGCTTAGGACATGGCGTGGGTTTGAGTCAAACAGGCGCTCAGAATTTAGCCAAGTTAGGTTGGTCTAGCGCCAAGATTCTAGATTTCTATTATCCTGGTACTAAAATTAAAGGCAGTAGGTAATTGGGGAATTGGTAGAAAATCTGAATCAGTAGATTATCCCCAATCCCCGGACTGAATTATTATTGCTAATAGCCAGATAGCTAAAGCTTAGTAGATGTCTTCTTCTTTATGGGTATAGATTTCAACATCAGAAGTAGGTCTAGCAACACAAGTCAAAACATATCCAGCTTCGATTTGATCATCATCTAAGAAAGACTGATCTGATTGGTCAACAGTACCGGATTTGATTTTGCCCGCACAGCTTGAACAAGCGCCAGCGCGACAGGAGTAGGGTAAGTCTAATCCTTGTTCTTCAGCAATATCTAGAATATATTCATCATCTTTAACGTCAATAGTTTTGTTTAAACCTTGGGCTTGGTTGATAAGTGTCACTTTGTAAGTAGCCATTTAATTATCCTCTCTTGTGAAATCGGCTCTATAAGTTATTTTGATGCAAATAATAAGGCTATTCTGATAGAATTAGCCACTTGTTTGAATTTGCTTCAATTCTGATACTAAGGGAAAAGTTACAATTTATAACAGAAAATCGCACCCGATTAGAAATGAAATTTATTTACATCGGACTAATAAGTTTTGATTATATAAAATCCTATTTTAGATAGATGTCAATAGATTTTCGATTGACTCCACACTCTAGGGTAGAGCTTGAGGATTTTAGATTGGCGCAACATTGGATTAGTTCCGTCCTGAAGGGGCAGGACTTGTACCGAAAATTCCCAATCTAAAATCTAAAATCTAAAATCTAAAATCTAAAATTTTTTGGTCAAATTACATCTTGGTGAGTGGGACTGATGAAAATGCGCGGTACTGATAGAATGAGACGATATTTGTGAATGAAGTTGCTGCTATAGCTAACAACTGACTAAAATTAAAGGTAGTAGGGAATTGGGTAATTTGTAGAAACTCTGACTCAGTAGCTCCCAATCCCCGTACTCAATTCTTGTTGCTAATAGCCAGATAGCTAAGGCTTAGTAAAGGTCTTCTTCTTTGTGGGTTTCGATAGTAACATCAGAAGCAGGATAAGCAACACAAGTCAGAACATATCCAGCTTCGATTTGATCATCATCTAAGAAAGACTGATCAGATTGGTCAACTTTACCGGAAACGATTTTACCCGCACAGGTTGAACAAGCGCCAGCGCGACAGGAGTAGGGTAAATCTAGACCAGCTTCTTCCGCTGCATCTAGAATATAGTCATCATCTTTAACTTCAAGAGTTGTGTCTAAACCTTCGGCTTCGTTGATAAGTCTCACTTTGTAAGTAGCCATTTAATTATCCTCTCTTGTGAAATCGGCTCTATAAGTTATTCTGATGCAAATAATAGGGCTATTCTGATAGAATTAGCCGCTGGTTAAAATTTGCTTCAATTCTGATACTAAGGGAAAAGTTACGATTTATGACGGAAAATCAAACCAGATTAGAAATGAAATTTATTTACAGAAGACTAATAAGTTTTTGTTATATAAAGTCCTGACCTGGATAGATGTCAAGCTGGACTGGAGGAGTCAGGAAATGGAAATATTTATGGTACTTATAAAGTCAGACATTTCTTACTGACCGAAAAGACGGGACACAAGCCCCGTCCTTCTAGGACGGCTTTTCTTGATTCTTGATATACTCTTTCAATATTTCTAGTGGCGCACCACCAACTGAAATAGCAAAATAACTGGGACTCCATAAAGATTCTTCGTGGGGTTTTTTATATCCGGCTTGTCCATACCTGCGGCTAGACACGCCTTTTAAAGCATTTACTATTTGAGAAACAGATAATTTAGGAGGATATTCAATCAGTGTATGGACGTGATTCCCTTCACCGTTAAATTCAAGCACTTTAAAATTCATTTTTTCGGACACCTCACGAAATGTTTTTTCAATCAAATCAAGGCTTTCACCAGTAAACACAGCCCGACGATATTTCGTAACACAGACCAAATGAATCTTTAAGTCTGTAACGCTGTGTCTTTCTCTTCTAAGGGGACTTGCCATTTTGTGCAGACCAATATATAATTAACTTACAGCCCAATTGTAGCATTAACGATGAAAGCCAGATATCAATTCCGTTTCTACCCGACAGACCAACAGCAAAAGCTTTTAGCTCAGTTGTTTGGTTGCGTTCGTGTCGTTTGGAATGATGCTCTGGCTATTTGCAAGCAAGTAGAGAAATTGCCAAGCAACAACGACTTACAAAAATTAGTTATTACTCAAGCGAAAAAAACTATTGAGCGGCAATGGTTGTCTGATGTTTCTAATATTCCTTTGCAACAATCGGTTGCAGATTTGGGAGTTGCCTATAAAAACTTTTTTGATTCTCTAAAAGGGAAACGCAAAGGTAAAAAATTAGGTCGTCCTAAATTCAAAAAGAAGAGCAATCAGCAGTCAGCACGATTTAGAATTGGCGGGTTTTCAATCAAAGGGGATGAGGTTTATCTAGCCAAGATTGGTAACGTTAGCCCGATTTGGTCAAGAGATTTACCCTCTGCTCCTAGCTCTGTAACAGTAATCAAGGATTGTGCTAACCGTTATTTTCTCAGTTTTGTAGTAGAAGTTGAACCCGTAAATATTGATGCTAAAAACCAAAGTATCGGTATTGATTTGGGGATAAAAACTTTTGCTGTCATGAGTAATGGAGAAAAAGCCCAAAGCCCTGATTACTCAAAACTAGACAGGAAGATTCGTAAACTCCAGAAAAAACTAGCAAGGCAACCCAAAGACTCAAAACGAAGAAATAAAACCCGAATTAAAATTGCGAAACTGCATAATCGAATCACCGATACCCGGAAAGACTTTTTGCATAACCTATCCACCAAAATAATTAGCGAAAACCAAGTTATTGTTTTGGAAGACCTTCATGTATCGGGTATGGTTAAAAATCGTAAACTTGCCAGGTCAATTAGTCTACAAGGGTGGAGGCAATTTAGAACTTTATGCGAAGGTAAAGCAGAAAAGTTTAATAGAGATTTTCGTGTTATTCGTAGATGGGAAGCGACTAGCCAAATTTGCTCTGAATGTGGCTACAAATGGGGGAAACTTGATTTAAAAATTCGGTCGGTTAAGTGCCTAAATTGTGGGACTGAACACGACCGAGATGAAAACGCCGCAAAAAATATAAATAAAGTCGGGATAGGGCATTGCCACGACTCTAAACGGGCGCAGAGACAGAGTAAGACTACCTCGGTAGCATCAGTCGGTGAAGCGTCAAGAATCACCTCGCCTTCAGGCAGGTGAGTATGTCAACTGTTGATAAAATACTCATGGCATTAAACCCAAACATTGAAAACTGGTGATGAATCATGTATAATCATAAACCACCTTTATCCACAAATAGTCTGCGCGTGGGTTTAGTCGGTACCGGCTATGCTGCTAAACTTAGGGCTGAGGCATTGCGACAAGATCCGCGCAGTGATTTAATCGCTATAGCTGGTAATCCCCAAAGAACAACCATTTTAGCCCAAGAATACGCAATTGAGGCTATGAGTTCTTGGCAACAGCTAGTAGAACGGGAAGATTTGGATTTGGTGGTATTATGCACTATTAATCAAGATCATGGCAAAATTGCCCGGGCTGCTTTGGAAAGGGGTAAGCACGTAATTGTTGAATATCCCCTGGCTATAGATGTCAAGGAAGCCGAACAACTGCTCATTTTAGCAAAAACAGTCAATAAGCTATTGCACGTCGAACACATTGAATTATTGGGGGGTTGGCATCAAACGTTAAAACAACACTTGTATCAACTGGGTGATTTGTTTTATGTTCGCCATAGTACCCTGAATCCTCAGCATCCAGCGCCGCGCAAATGGACTTATAATCATGAAATGTTTGGTTTTCCCTTAATTGGGGCTTTATCTCGGTTAAATCGTCTGATTGATTTGTTTGGTGAAGTTTTTAGCGTTAACTGTCATCAAAGATATTGGCAAATTGAACCAGATTATTACCAAACCTGTTTCTGTTCAGCCCAGTTGTGCTTTGACAGTGGTTTATTGGCACAGGTAGTTTATGGCAAGGGTGAAACTTTGTGGCAATCAGAACGTAAATTAGAGGTTCATGGTGAAAATGGGGGGATAATTCTCGATGGTGATACGGCAATGTTAATATTAGGGGAAGAAACGCAGTTAATTGAGGTGGGTACACGCCGGGGTTTATTTGCCAAAGATACAACTATGGTATTAGACTATTTATTTGATGCTAGTCCTTTATATATCACTCCAGAACAAAGCTTGTATGCTCTCAAGGTAGCAGATGCTACTTATAGGGCAGCGACGACTGGGTTAACCGTATTTTTAAAAGAGTAAATTAAAATTTGATGAAAACAGAAACTATAGTCATTTTATCCCAGCGGGAAATAGAAAAAATGCGTCGCGCTGGCCGCTTGGCCGCTAAATTGTTACAATATCTAGAACCTTTGGTGAAACCAGGAGTAAGTACCCTAGAATTGAATGATGAAGCGGAAAGATGGACGCAAAAGCATGGAGCAAAAAGCGCTCCTTTAGGTTATAAAGGTTATCCTAAGTCAATTTGTACTAGTGTAAATGAGGTAATTTGTCACGGTATTCCCAATGCTAAACAAATTCTCAAAGATGGGGACATTATTAATATAGATGTGACACCCATTCTGGACGGTTATCATGGTGATACATCAAAAACATTTCTAGTTGGTAGTCCTTCTCCAAAAGCCCAAGAATTGGTAGAGGTGACACAAAAGTGTCTAGAATTGGGAATCGCAGAGGTGAAACCAGGGGCGAAAATTGGGGATATTGGGGCGGCTATTCAAGAATATGCTGAGTCTTTCGGCTTTTCCGTGGTGCGGGATTTTGTCGGCCATGGAATTAGTAATGTTTTCCATACAGCACCCGATATTCCTCATTATGGCATTAGGGGTAGAGGTAAAAAACTTAGACCCGGTATGGTGTTTACTATTGAACCAATGATTAATGAAGGAACTTATGAGCCGGAAATGCTTAGTGACGGTTGGACTGCGGTAACAAAGGATCGCTTGCTTTCTGCCCAATTTGAGCATACCATTGTTGTGACGGAATCTGGGGTGGAAATTCTGACTTTACCAGAAAATTGATGATTTTTCTCACCCAGAGCCGCAGAGCCGCAGAGAGGGGAGTTTGAGGAATTTTTGGTTTTTATCCGTCAATTTACCCAGTCCTCTTTTTTTGGTTAAGGGATTTTGACTGTAATTTGATAGGTTTTGATGGGGGGAATATTTTTTTCCCAAGCCCGTGAATATTGGAGTTGTAGCTGGGTTGAACCGGATTTTTGGGCTAAAAACCGAAAAACTTGATTTTCAGGTGATCCTACTAATTTGACTTTGGATTCTCCTGCTGCTGTTGGTAATGGTTCAAATACTGAATCTCCCAAGGGTTTGAGTTTTTGAGGATCATTTTTAATTATTTGCCAATTATAACCTGTTGATGGATTGGCTAATAATTTAATGATCAAAATTTTGCCTTTTTGTAGGTTGATTTGTTTATGATTGTTGCTATCGTTGATGGTTATTTCTGATTTAGATGGCGGATTTTTGGCTGTGGCGCTAACTTGGGAAATAATCCCCAAGGTAGTTAATAAAGAAAGAATTAAAAAAACTCGTTTAGTTAGACTCATGATTTCAACCTATTAATTATCAATTGTCAATTAGTTATTATTACAATATCAATTTTCAATTTCTTTTTATCTACCCAATTTATTGGGAATTCCTTCACAACCTCCCGGAATGGTATTTCTGGTTTTTTCTCCACACCAAGCACAACAGTAGTAATGAGTCGCTGGGGACATTCTTTGTGCATTAGTGAAGTCAGCATTTTCAATAACTGCACCAGTGTGTTCTCCGGTTTCGTAGTTGGGGGGTTGAGTGCGACTGCGGGGAGATGCTTGTTCTACTAAACCATAAAATAGACGAACTCCGTTTAAATCGGTATTACTGAGATTGGCTTCATATAGTATTGTTCGGGAAAGGTTAGCTTTTACTAGGTCACAATTACTAAGATTAGCACGGACGAGATTAGCTTCACTTAAATCTGTCCAGCGTAAATCATTATCGGCTAGATCAGCACCTGCTAACATTACACCTAAGTCTATGACGCGCACTCCTTCCAAACGATCTTCAGCATAACCACCACTACCATCTAGAATAGCTCTTCCTAAACGCCGATCGCGTTGTAGGGGAGTAAGTAATTTGGAACGGGAGAGAAATCGGAGAATTTTGGCTTTACCACTACCATCTACACTACTGAATATAGCAGCAGTACGTCCCTCGGCGATCGCTCTTTCTTGCGGCCAGTCTTCTAATAATCCTTCTTCGTCTAATATTAGGTCCGAAACTCCTTGAAAGTAGGAGTCTATGGTTTGTTGTTGAGTAATGACGTTTTGCTGTACAGTGAGTAGGTTTTGTTGAATGGTTAGGTCTTTAGAAATTACATATTGTCGCCATGCTACATAAACGGCGATAATGGCAATGGCAATTTGTCCCAAAGCCCCAAACCATTCTGCTAAAGTACCAGAAGCTTCCCAATTAATTCTCTTTCCCCAAAGTAGTAAACTATGACCCAAATTAGCAAATCTGAATAAGCCAATTATTGCTACTATTAATCCTATCAAACCAACAAATACCTTTCTATCTTCAGGTGCAAACCATTGTTGAATGATATCTTGCCACCAAGGGTAAAGTATCAATAGTGATAACAGCAAAGTTGCCAAAGTTCCCAAAATCCCCAGCCATGAGTTATTAATGACAATACTAATTAAAGTTATGGCCATGGACAAGCTAGTAAATAATAAAATCCTTGGGGTAATCAGGACTTGAATACTGGAATTGGCACTAAAAAGGGCAGAAATTTCTTTGAAAATACTTGTTTTCAGGGAAGATTGTGCCGATACTTGTTTTTTATCCGGTTCTACTTTTGTTAATGATTGATTACTTTCAGTAATTTCCAATTCATCTTCTTGATTTATCTGTGGAGAAGATAGGTGGGATGAATCAGATTCATTAATAGTCATATTTTTTTCCTGCAATTAACTCACCATCAATTGAAACGTTGCGAAAACACTTGTATTAACAGTATTATACACCCCTAACCTTGGCTAAATGAGTTCGTGAGAAAATTTCCTGGCGGCAAAGGCAATAAATATGTTATTCTATCACAGATCCTTGGGAATTTTTCTGTAGTATCACTCTTTGATATTTGTAAAACTGCTGATACTTGGAACAAGTGTAAACAGGTTTTTTAGTGAAAAGTAGCAGTCAGGAGAAGAAGGAAGAATTATATTAAATAGATAATTGATTTATGGAGGATGATTATGGTATTGTCTGGGTAGTTTCTGAAAAGTTTATCCACATCTTAATTTTAAATTTGCAGAATCAAAAAATAATTAATAACAATTAGTTGATTTTGATACTGCTTTTAAATTACAATCAGTTCTAGGATCATTATATGAGTTTTGTAGGAGCAGTATGGTAATTTGGCGAAGCTTAATTGCCTCTAGTTTAATCAGTTTGATGATAATTGGCTGTAGTGACCCGGCAAATTATTCATCTGAAAATGCTAAAAAAGTTGTTCAAGAAAGCAATGTTAATCAACTGATTACAGAAGTACAAGACAGTCAAAAAGCAGAAAATTTACTAATACAAGCTAATGGTTTATTAGATGCCCGTCGTTATCAAGAAGCTTTAGTATTCTATAATCGGGTGATAGCCATTAAAAATGATAGTGCGGAAACATGGGTAAATCGGGGAAATGCTTTGATTGCTTTACAACAGTACCCAGAAGCTGTAGAATCCTATGATAAAGCGATCGCAATTCGCCCAAATAAAGATGAAGCCTGGTATAATCGTGGTAATGCTTTAACAGCTTTACAACATTACCAAGAAGCCGTAAAATCCTATGATGAAGCGATCGCTATTGACAAAAATAAACATGAGGCTTGGACTAATAGAGGAATTGCATTGACAAAATTACAGCGCTACAAAGAAGCTTTAGCATCTTACAACCAAGCAACTACTATTCGTCCTAATTTGCATCAAGTTTATTATAATAAAGCTTGCAATTATGCCTTACAAAATAATCTAGAACTGACAATTGAAAACCTCAAAAAAGCCATCGAACTTGTACCGAAAAAATATCAAGAATTGGCGAAAAATGATCGAGATTTTGATAAAGTTCGCAATGAAAAACGGTTTCAGGAATTATTACAATAAATATGACAACTGGGGTACAAACTTATCTGTCTTTGATTCCCGATTTCTGGATCTATAACCCTGGGAAATGCTATAGTATTGACATATAGCAAATACAGGTAAATGAGGAAATTTCCTTTAATTGATAATGAATAAACTAGTTAATGTTTTTATTCAGGGGATAATTGCTTTTACTGTCACTAATATTGACGATATGATGATTCTACTACTATTGTTTTCGCAAATAGATAGTAGTTTTCGTAAACGTCATATTTTCACTGGTCAATACCTTGGTTTTTTGGCCATTATTATATTGAGTTTACCAGGATTTTTTGGCGGTTTATTCATACAGCGAGAATGGTTGGGATTATTAGGAATAATACCCATAGCTATTGGTATGAAACAACTGATTAATCAACAAATAGAAAGTACAGAAAGTACCGAAGTTCAAACAGTTAATCCTGATTTTCCACAGTTATTACACCCTAACCCAACATGGTCTTTTCTCTTGAGCATTTTCCACCCAAATACTTATCAAGTTGCAGCTATTACCATTGCTAATAGCGGTGACAATATTAGTATTTATATACCTCTATTCGCAGGTCAAAATTTTGTTAATTTAGGCATAATTATAGCCGTATTTTTAGCTATGGTGGGAGTTGGCTGTGGTATTGCTTATCTATTAACTAGTCAAGTTACCATTGCTTATATTTTAAGTCGCTATGGTCGGGCTATGATTCCTTTTATATTAATGGCCTTGGGGTTATTTATTATGTACGACAGAGGCACATTTAAGCTACTAACTCAAATTGCTATTTAAAGATTGCTACTTTTACGGATTTTACATACAATGTAGTCTAAAAGGCGTTGCTGAATTGAGGTATGAAATTGGAAAATCAAAAAAATGAAACTCTTAATCTCTGCGCCTGGAGCGCCTCTGCGTGAAATAAAATCATACTCTTAATCAGCAACGCCGTCTAAAAATTCATCTTGATCATGTCACAACTTCAGCGTATTACCATTAATCCCCAACAACTTCAAGAAAACCAACTTTTATTAACACCTCAACAGCAACATTATTTGCTGCGAGTATTACGGTTACGAGATGGTGATCAATTTATCGCTATGAATGGTATGGGTAAATGGTGGTTAACTAAGTTACAAGGAACACAAGGAGAGATTGTAGAAATACTAGAGGTAAAAACGGAATTACCTGTATCTATTACTCTAATGATGGCCTTACCGAAAGGGAATGGATTTGATGAAGTTATCCGCTGTTGTACTGAATTAGGAGTAACTTCTATTGCTCCTATTTTAAGCGATCGCAGTTTATTAAATCCCAGTCCCCAAAAGCTAGAACGTTGGCGGCGCATAGCATCAGAGTCCGCTGAACAGTCAGAAAGAGCCGTGATTCCTACTATCCTAGAACCAGTAGCTTTTAAAACTGCTATAAATGAAAATACAGCCACTCATAGTTATATCTGTGAAGCCCGTGGTGATTATCCTCACTTAAAGCAGGTGATAAATAATGCTAACACTGCAAGAGAGATCATTATTGCTATTGGACCAGAAGGGGGGTGGACAGATCAAGAGCTAGAAATAGCTGTAAAATCGGGATTTGTAGCCATTTCGCTGGGTTGTCGTATTCTCCGCGCAGTTACAGCGCCCATAGTTGCGATATCCTTAATAGCAGCAAATTTTGAATTAAGCCCTTGAAATCAGCAAAACAACATCTAATTCAACACCTAATTATTTTTACTCGTTACCCAGAACCAGGAAAAACAAAAACCCGGTTAATACCAGTTTTGGGTGATATTGGCGCTGCTAACTTGCAAAAACAGATGACTGAACAGACCATTTTGCAAGTTAAAGAATTACAAAAATTGACAGAAATATCCGTAGAAATACGTTTTACTGGTGGTAATTTAGAAAAAATGCGAAATTGGTTAGGAAATGATTTATTATATCAATTTCAGGGTGAAGGAGATTTAGGTCAAAGAATGGAGCGATCGCTTGTAAATGCGTTTAATCAAACAGCAAAACAAGTAATTATCATTGGTACTGATTGTCCCGATTTAAACTCACAAATTTTACTAACTGCTTTTGAGAAATTGCAAGTTTTTAATCTTGTTCTAGGTCCAGCCATGGACGGTGGTTACTATTTAATTGGGTTACAAAAACCAGCAGCGGAATTATTTACCAATATCGAGTGGGGTACGGCTGAAGTATTTGCAAAAACAGTAGAAATTGCGGAGAAATTGAATTTATCAATAGGTTATTTGTCATCTTTAGCAGATATTGATCGTCCAGAGGATCTTGAAAGTAAGTATGATTAGTTTCATTAGAGGAGAAAATTATTATTATTCATTGAGGGAAAAATTTGATAAAATAACCTGGAGAAAATATCAACCCCGTTTAATTTTAAAGAAACCATGTTTCAAATCCCTCCAGCATTTTCAGTATTAGGTTTACCAGTTCATGTTATGGATGATTATCCAGACTGGTTATTATATGCTTTGAAAGCAGGTAAAGGAACTCATGTAGTTACCCTCAATTCAGAAATGACCATACAAGCAGAAAAAAATCCCACCCTAGCAAATATTATTCAAAATGCTGAATTAGTAATTCCTGACGGTGCGGGAGTTGTGCTGTATTTACAGTATTTATTAGGAAAAAAAATACAACGTATTCCGGGAATTGAATTAGCAGAAAAACTGTTACAAACAGTTGCCCAAAAACAAATATCTGCGTCAATATTTTTCTATGGAGGCGCACCAGGAGTAGCCACCAAAGCAGCAGATTTATGGAAAGAAAAACTTCCCATACTAACTATATCAGGAACACATTCTGGTTATCATTCTTCAGAAGAAGAACAAGAATTATTGCAAAGTCTCAGTCAACTACAGCCACAAATAATATTTGTTGGTTTAGGAGTTCCGCGTCAAGAATTATGGATTTCTAAAAACCGCTATTTATGTCCTAACTCAATTTGGATAGGTGTTGGTGGTAGTTTTGATATTTGGTCAGGAACAAAAACACGCGCTCCCAACTGGTTAGCAAATAATAACTTAGAATGGCTATATAGATTATATCAAGAACCTTGGCGTTGGCGACGGATGTTAGCCCTACCGGAGTTTGTTTTAAAATCCTTAATTTACAGGAGTTTTGGGGCAAAAGTGCTAGAAAAATGATTAATAATTTCTAGCAAGATTGATAAAAATTTGCTGTATTTTTGGTTTGAAACTAATTGACAAGTCTCCAAATTTGTGTATAGAATCAATAAAATCTAAAATCCAGAATCCCGATGTGATGAACGGAATAAATGGTCATGTTCAGGATGATATAAACGGGAGCGTCCGGTTACTGGTAAAAGTGCTGGACTGATTACATAAAGTGTAGTCCGTTGTAATTTTTCTTCATGAGTACAAGCGGTCATTTCTGCTAAAGTAACAACGCGGATTTTTTCATCCGGCCAGCCTAAGCGATAGCAAATTGCTACGGGAGTCTCTGGATTATAATGTTCTAACAACTGAGTTTGTGCTTCAGTGATATGATGGACACTCAGATATAAACATAAGCTGGCCTGATGTGCTGCTAAACTCGCTAATTCTTCTCTAGCAGGAACATAAGTGCGTCCACTAATACGAGTGAGGATAATAGTTTGTACCAAACCGGGAACAGTTAACTCAATTTTCAATTTAGCTGCGGCTGCTTGAAAAGCGCTGATACCGGGAACAACTTCAAAAGGAATATTAGCCGCTGCTAATAGCTGCATTTGTTCATGAATAGCGCTATAGAGACTAGGATCACCAGAATGCAGTCTCACAACAGATTTATGGGCTACTACGGCATCAATCATCAGTGGTAAAATTTCTTCTAGAGTCCGATTTGCAGTTTTGATAATTTCCGCATCTGGACGACAAACAGCTAAAATCTGTTCAGGAATCAAAGAATCTGCAAATAAAATCACATCAGCCCTAGCCAACAACTTTTGCGCTCTAACCGTTAATAAATCAGGATCTCCCGGTCCTGCCCCCACAATATAAACTGCTGGATCTAGAGAATTTTGGTAGTTATTAACACTTAAATTATTCGTGTATTCACTCATTAACTTTGCTCTGAAAAACTCCGACAAAAAACTTTTGGCAAATCCTTCAGTACCCTTCCGGATTAACTACTTTTGAGTTGTAGAAATAGATGGTAGATGCACCCTGGTTAAGCCCTGGAGATTAATTACTCTGGGGCATTTTTTATTTTTAGTCAATCTCCCTTGCAAGAGGAAACAACATCAGGTAAAGGACGCTTGAGTACATACAGCCAAGCTAAACCAACCATTCCTAAAAACATTCCTCCTAAACTGACCATTTGTGCCATTCGTAAAGGTCCTAGCATTAAGCTATCCATGCGTAAACCTTCAATCCAAAACCGCCCCAAGCTGTAGACTACCAAGTAAACTAAAAATAAAGTCCCTACTTTCAAAGGTGATTTTTTAGATAAAGCTCGGAAAAACAAAGTTAGCAATAGTGCAAAAACCATGAAATTCCACAAAGACTCATAGAGAAAAGTGGGATGAAAATATTCAAAATTAACTAAATCCACAGGACGACGTTCTGGGGGAATATACAACTTCCAAGGCAAACCAGTGGGACGGCCAAAGGCTTCCGAGTTGAAAAAATTTCCCCAGCGACCAATTGCTTGCCCTAAAATCAAGGAAGGCGCGACTAAATCAGTTAATTGCCAAAAAGATATTTGATTAAGTTTAGCAAAAATCAACGCTGCTATGACACCGCCAAGAATTGCCCCATGAATAGCAATACCTCCTTCCCAAATGGCAATGATCTTTTCTGGGTGTTGAGAATATTCTGACCATTGAAATAAGACATAATAGAGCCTAGCTGCGGGAATAGAGGCAATTACCAGCCAAATTGATAAATCATTGAGTAAATCTGGGTTAACGTGACGACGTTTGGCCAGATATTGGGAAAGGGTGACACCAATTAAGACAGCAGAAGCAATTAATAACCCATACCAGCGAATAACAATTGGTCCGAGTTTAACTAAAATCGGACCTGGAGAAGTAAATTGAAACCCCAAGGGCAAAATCGAAAAATCCACTACCATGGAAAATTACCTATAGGAATATGAAATCTACAAAGACAAAGACAATAATAAGGCAATCTTACAATAGGCGATTTTACGTTTCTTGGCACAGTTTGCTTTTATAGTGTTAACCTACTTAGTTACTAATTCCCAATCATGAACCATGAGATGTTAGATTTAACTAAGTTATGGAAAAAAGCTGTTAGTTTATTATCTAGACCTAAAATAACATTGTGATTGCTATTTATCCTGGTAGTTTTGACCCCATCACCTTGGGACACTTAGACCTAATTCAGCGTAGTAGTCGCCTGTTTGAACAGGTGATAGTTGCCGTTCTTCGCAATCCAAATAAGATACCATTATTTACAGTCGAGCAAAGATTAGAACAAATTCGTATAGCTACAAAACATTTATCAAATGTAGGGGTAGACAGTTTTGATGGTTTGACTGTAGAATATGCTCAAATGCAACAAGCACAAATTTTGTTGCGGGGGTTAAGAGCAGTATCTGATTTTGAAATTGAGCTACAAATGGCTCATACTAATAAAACACTGTCTACTCAGATTGAGACAGTTTTTCTAGCGACATCAAATGAGTATAGTTTTTTAAGTAGTAGTGTGGTAAGAGAGATTGCCAGGTTTGGTGGCTCTGTTGATCATCTTGTTCCCTCACACGTTGCCCGAGATATATATAAATGCTACAACCAAGTTCAATCTCTGCCCATGAGTCCAACCAAAACGGGAAAAATCCTACCCCACGGGAGTACGTAAAGGTAATTCCTGAAGACGGGAATCAACCACTGCCAACGGCAGGGGTAGATATTCAGCAGGAACTCAACCGCTTAGAGGACATAATTCTCGATAGCATGAGGATTCCCTTAACGGGGCGTACCCTAGTAGATGAAGATAAATTACTTGAACAACTTGATTTTATCCGCCTATCTTTGCCGACGGTTTTCCAGGAAGCATTAGAGATTTTGGCACAAAAGGATGAAATTCTCCTAGAAGCCGAAGAATATGGACAACAGGTTGTAGACGTAGCCCAAGCCAAAAGGGCGCAAATTTTGGCTGAAAGTGATATTATCAGGCAAGCACAACGGGAAGCTGACCAACTACGGCGACAGGTCCAGCAAGATTGTGAAGCGATGATGCAAGAAACTATCGCAGAGGTTGAGCGTAAGCGTCGCGCTTGTCAGCAAGAGTTAGAAGAAATGCGCCAAAGTGCAATTTCCCAAGCACAAGAGATTGAAAATGGTGCTGATCAATACGCTGATCATGTTTTGAGTAATATGGAACAGGATATTCAAGAAATGTTACAAATTATTACTAATGGTCGTAAACAATTACGTGGGGATAATCCACAGCGGACTGCAAATAATTCTCATAATTCTAAAAAGAGCTTTCCTAAGTCAACAACAAAATAAACAAAACTAATCTGTTAGACACCTAAATTGTATTGAGTTTTATAATCTTAAAATTGTGAAATCTGGTTGTTTGAAAGATTGTTTCAATCTGATAACTGTGGTTTCGAGTGTGATAGAGATGTCAATGCTACGATTAGTTTAGAAAAAGAAGCGGATCTGACAACTATCACTAAATATCAAATGGTAGATCGGATAAATGATATCGCTTGGCAAGCTCACCAGGGAAGCGTTGCCGCGATTATTCAAGTCTTGAATGAAAGACTAATTATATCTGGTGTGAGAACTAGAGCAATTTTTGCCGCTGGTGTGTTGCAAATTTTGTGTGAAGCGGCTACGGTGGAGCAACTTGAGCAATCTACCTTAGTCCCAAAAATTCAACAAATTTTGGAGTCAATTGCACCGCGTCACATTCGCCGAGTTTATATCAATAGTCGAATTGTGCGAGAAGAACAATTACTATGGTTAGAGGAAATTCACGGTGATGCCAATCATCAATTTATATGGTCACAGGAACTTATATTGTCGCAACCAAATTTCTGGAAGCGGCTAATTCGAGATCTAAGGGAAACTGATGCCAAATCCAGAAAACCTATTTTAACTCAACCCCAATCTCTACTTAAAAATCAGGAACAGGGGAAAATTTCAGTCAACACTGGGGTAATCATAGTTTCTGGTTTATGTTCACTAATTTTACTGGCTTGGTTGGATTTTCGCTTTGGTAATACACTAAAAAGTTTGTTAATATTCATAGGTTCTCAATCTTCCCTAACAGCAAATCAAAGATCCTCTAGCCAAAGTCTTTCGACACCATTTGATGATCCATTTGCTGCTTCTGTACGACTGGCTAACCGGGCTAGTGTTGCTAGTAAAACAGCTATCACCTCAACTGAGTGGTTGGAGTTGGCTGCTACTTGGCAACGGGCTTCTGATTTAATGAGTCAGGTTTCACCTAGCCACAGCCGCTATCAAGAGGCACAAATTAGAACTAAATTATACAAGAAGTTTAGTCAGGTAGCCCAGAAAAAAGCTGAGAAAAGTGAATTGTGAGCAGGTTCAGATTTCAGATTTCTGGAATTTCCACTATTTACTCATTTCTAACATCCGTGCCATGGGTCGCCACGCGGCTAGGCGGATTTCTTCTGACATAGTAATTTCTGGAGTGCGATTTTTCATGGCTAAATACAGTTTTTCTAGGGTATTTAACCGCATAAATGGACATTCGTTACAGTTGCAATCATTCTGTGGAGGTGCGGGAATAAAGTTTTTCTCAGGTGCTAGTTTTTGCATCTGGTGAATGATTCCCGGCTCCGTAGCCACGATAAATTCTTGACTAGGGCTGATTTGACAATAATTGAGTAAAGCGGCTGTAGAGCCAATAAAGCTGGCGTGACGTAAGACGCTGGTTTCACATTCGGGGTGAGCGATCGCTTCTGCTTGAGGATGTGTAATTTTTAACTCGACTATTTTCTTTTCTGAAAAAGTTTCATGGACAATACAACTACCTTGCCATAGGAGCATTTCCCGTCCAGTTTGTTCGATTACATACCGTCCCAAGTTTCGATCTGGGGCGAAAATAATTGGTTGTTGGGGGGGTATTTGCTGGACAATTTTCACAGCGTTGGCACTAGTGCAGATAATATCGCTCATGGCTTTGATTTCAGCCGAGCAGTTAATATAGGAAATAACTAAATGGTCAGGGTGTGCGGCCTTGAAAGCTGCAAACTCTTGAGGAGGACAACTATCTGCTAAAGAACAACCTGCATTGATATCTGGTAATAGTACCAATTTATCAGGATTGAGGATTTTGGCGGTTTCCGCCATGAAGTGAACACCAGCAAAAACGATAACATCTGCTTGAGTATTTGCCGCAGCTTTGGCTAATTGCAAGGAGTCACCAATAAAGTCGGCAATGTCTTGAATATCAGGGTCTTGGTAGTAGTGGGCTAATATTACCGCATTCAGTTCTGTTTTGAGATCCGCAATGGCAGTAAATAAATCTAATGGTAGATTATCTGATTTCGGTTGAGTAAGTGTAGTTGTAAACACAATTAAAAACTGCTGTTTTAGAGAATGAGATGACCTTGTGGATTAAATTATAGTAGTTTTTACCAAAAATAGGGGATGATTGATCTTAGCAATTTATGCCCAAATTCCTGGGAGTTTCCTATCCTGGAGATATACGGCTTTTTAAAGTGGCATGACCAGTCAGAAAACTCAATCAAAACCTGTGAAAATTGCTGTAGTTGGGGATATTCACGACCAATGGGACGTGGAAGATGGTATGGCACTTAAACATCTTGGTGTGGACTTAGTGCTGTTTGTTGGCGATTTCGGGAATGAATCAGTAGAAGTGGTAAAAACGATCGCTTCCCTAGATATTCCCAAAGCAGCGGTAATGGGCAACCATGACGCCTGGTACTCGGCTACTGAATGGGGACGCAAAAAATGTCCTTATGACCGCACCAAGGAAGACTGGGTACAGAAACAGTTAGATTTATTAGGGGCTGTCCAAGTCGGTTATAGTAAGTTGGATTTCCCGCAGTGGAATTTAACCGTGGTGGGTGGTCGTCCTTTTACCTGGGGTGGACCTGAATGGAGATTTGCGGAAATCTGTCAAGAACGTTATGGTGTTTCGAGTTTAGATGATTCCGCAGATAAAATTGTCAATGCAGTAAAAAATGCTAATTGCGACAATATTATTTTTTTAGGACACAATGGACCTAGTGGTTTAGGCGATCGCGCTGAGGACCCTTGTGGCAAAGATTGGCACCCCATTGGCGGTGATTTTGGTGATCCTGATTTAGCAGCAGCTATTTCTCAAACTCTCAACATGAACAAAACTGTTTCTTTAGTTGCTTTTGGTCATATGCACCGGACTTTGCGCCATACTAAGAAACTAGAAAGGAAAGCTGTATTTAAAAGCCCAGAAGGGACTATTTACTTAAATGCTGCTAATGTCCCCAGAATTGTCCAGGAAAACGGCGTAAAATTACGGAATTTCTCCCTGGTTTCTTTAGATGGGGGTATGGTGACAAAAGTTGCTCTCGTTTGGGTGGGTAAGGACTACCAGGTGGCTGCTGAGGAAATTTTTTATAATTCTTTGGTTTGATAGCTGCCAATTCTTTAATTATATGTTATGATTCTATTTGTCAGTTTTGATTTTCTACAATTCTGGCAAATAATCTGGAGAGGTGGCAGAGTGGTCGATTGCGCCTGACTTGAAATCAGGTGAAGTGAAAGCTTCCGGGAGTTCGAATCTCCCCCTCTCCGTTGAATTGATTTTTTTCTCCCATTTACAGTTGACAATTTTTAATTATCAATTACAGCACGTTTAGCTTGAGTGAGGTACACCTTATGCGGGCAAGATACCTTCACCTCACCACACTGGCTAGAATTTAAGTTACAGTTTCAAACCCAATGTTCTAAACTACAACCTTTTCTAAAATCAATTTAGAACGCTTTACTTGTTCAGGAATAGCAACGGGATAATTACCAGTAAAACAAGCAGAACAAAAACTATTAGTATCTTCTCTGGTGGTTTCTAACATTCCTTCCCAACTCAAATAAGCCAGACTATCAACTTGTAATTGTTTGGCTATTTCCGCTACTGATTTTGTCGCAGCAATTAATTGATCTTGAGTATCAGTATCAATACCATAAAAACAAGGGTGTGTGACAGGAGGAGAGGAAATTCTCATGTGAACTTCCGCCGCACCAGCATCACGTAAAGCCTGAACTAGTTTCCGGCTAGTAGTTCCCCGAACAATGGAATCATCAATAATTACTACTCGCTTACCGAATAACACATCTTTGAGGGGGTTAAGTTTCATGCGGATACCTGATTCTCGCATGGCTTGGGTAGGCTGAATAAAGGTGCGGCCGACGTAGCGATTTTTAATCAGTCCCTCACCATAGGCTATACCGGAAGCTTGGGAAAAGCCAATGGCCGCAGGTATACCAGAATCAGGGACACCAAAGACTAAATCGGCTTCTATGGGGGATTCTGCTGCCATTTTCCGTCCTAATCGCATTCGATAACTGTATAAAGTTTCATTGTGCATGAGGCTATCAGGACGGGCAAAATAAATCATTTCAAAGATACAAAGTTTACGTTCTGACTGTTGATGCCACTGAAATGATTCTAAGCCATTTTCAGTGATCCATACTAATTCTCCAGGGGCGACATCACGCAGATATTCCGCACCGATAATATCTAAACCGCAAGTTTCGGAAGCGAGAACGTAACGGACGGGGTTACTATCTAAAGTACCAATTACTAAGGGACGAATCCCGTTAGGATCACGGACTCCCATCACACCTACGGGTGTAGCAATAGTTAGGCTAAATGCACCTTGACAACGATGAAAGGCACTCATGGCCGCTGTTACCCAATCTGCACCAGCATTAACTTCTTGAGCGATCGCATAAGCAATCATTTCTGAGTCCGTTGTCGTGACTAAGTTAAACTTATCTTTGACCAGTTCGGAACGCAATTGGACGGTATTGACTAGATTCCCGTTATGTGCTAAGGCTAATAAACCCAAACGAGTTTCCACCACAGCCGGTTGGGCGTTAACTTTACGACTAGAACCAGTAGTAGAATAACGGGTATGACCGACTGCCAGATTTCCGGGTAATTGCTCTAGAATAGTCTCATTGAAGACTTGAGATACCAGTCCCATATCCTTGTGTTGGTGAACGCGCGAACCCTCAAATGTAGCAATACCAGCAGATTCTTGACCCCGATGCTGGAGAGCGTATAGTCCAAAGTATGTTAATTTAGCAACATCTTGTTCTGGGGCATAAATGCCAAAAATACCACAAGCTTCTTCGGGCTTGTCACTAGTATTTTCATGACTGTTGATTGAGTTATCGAGGTATTCATCCGCAATTACGGAATTAACGAGAATCATGCTGGTATTACTCCTGGTGGGGTGTCGAGTCACTGGGGATTGGAAATTACTCACAAGAGCGCAGGGGAGAGGGGGAAAATTAAGAACTATTACCCATTACCTTTTGCTTCTTAACAAATCGTTAACCATCCATTAAAACAGTACCTTAAATTGGTGCAGGATCAAGTATGAATTGTAAATTTTTATGTTCAAACCTTAATTTTTGATCTGGTCTAGGTGTTATTCTGAATTGCCAGACGTTTAGAGATTGCTCCATAATAGCGATCGCGCATATCTTCAATACTAACCTGAACTAACTTATGGTTGTCTGCCGTTAAAATCTGCAAATTGCCAGAATTAACTACTTTACCGATTTTTTGCCAATATTCCCCCAGATGTTCCTGTAAATAAGATTCCCAAATTTCTTGATTTTCATCACAGACAGAAACTAAAATTCTTGCTCCACCTTCACCGAATAGGACTTCATCAAATCGTAAATCATGATTTATCGTGATGGGGAAATTAATTTCTGCCCCCAAATTTCCAGCCAGACAAGATTCCGCTATTGCAACAGCCAAACCACCCTCAGCGGTATCATGGGCAGATTTTACCCAACCAGTGCGAATACCATGACGACAAGCCTGTTGTACACACCGTTCTAAATCAAAATCAACTTTAGGCGGCCTACCTGCAATTGTATGATGAATTGTTGCCAAATATTCAGAAGCGCCTAATTCAATTTTAGATTTTAGATTTTCGATTTGGGATTGAATAGGTAAACCAAGCAGGTAAATTATATCACCTGGATTTTGCCAACCCTGTCCGCAAATTTTAGTCAAGTCTTCAATTAAACCCACCATACCCACAACGGGAGTTGGGTAAATTGGTTGAGGATTTCCCTCCGCGTCAAAGGTTTCATTATATAGAGACACATTCCCCCCAGTTACCGGCGTTCCCAACTCCTGACAACCTGCACTCAAACCCCGACAAGCGGACGCTAATTGCCAATAACCAATGGGGTTTTCTGGACTACCAAAATTGAGGTTATCCGTCACAGCCAGGGGTTCAGCGCCCACACAGCTAAGATTCCGGGCGGCTTCTGCTACTACTGCCTTAGCCCCTTCATAAGGATCAAGATAGACATAGCGAGAATTACAGTCTACCGTAGCCGCAACAGCAGATTTTGGATTTTCGATGTGAGATTTTGGATTTTGGATTTTTTCTAAAGGACGAAGACGAACTACAGCAGCATCAGCCCCACCTGGTAATAATACTGTGTTGTTTTGAACTTGATGATCATATTGGCGATAAACCCAGCTTTTAGAAGCAATAGTAGGAGTATCTAACAAAGTCAATAAAATATGATTCCAACTTTGCCAATTTCTGCCAATTTCAATTCCTGTCACATCACAAGCGGGTAAATTATCTTTTGTCCATTGCCAAGCTTTTTTAGCATACTCTGGTGCTTCTGTCAATAATTCTCTTTCATATAAAGGTGTATTTTCCGCTAAAGCCTCAGCGGTAATTTCGGCGGCGATTTTCCCCTCAAACCAAATCCTGACAATGGGTTCAGCAATTACCGTACCTGCAACTACCGCTTGTAGTCCCCAACGGTGGAAAATAGCGATTAATTCCTGTTCTCGTCCTTTTTCGGCGACAAATAACATTCTTTCTTGAGATTCCGACAGCAGATATTCATAGGGTATCATTCCTGACTCCCGCACCGGAATTTTATCTAAATCAAATTCAATACCGACACCACCTTTAGCGGCCATTTCCGAAGTTGAACAAGTGATACCCGCAGCGCCCATATCCTGTGCTGCTACTACAGCCCCGGTTTTAAATGCTTCTAAACAAGCTTCAATTAAGGACTTTTCTAAAAATGGATCTCCCACTTGCACCGCAGGACGATTATCCATAGACTCCTGGGTTAATTCTGCACTGGCAAAACTTGCCCCTCCCATACCATCCCGTCCGGTGGTTGAACCCACATACAGCACCGGATTTCCCACGCCTGAAGCCCCTGATTTGACAATTTCCGACGTTTCCATCAAACCCAGCGCCATGACGTTAACTAGAGGATTTCCAGAGTAAGCGGGGTCAAAATACACTTCACCACCAACCGTGGGAACACCAACACAGTTACCATAATGACTTATGCCCGCAACTACGCCCGTAAACAATCTTTGGGTTTTGGGATCATTCAAATCACCAAAGCGCAAAGAATTTAATAAAGCAATAGGACGCGCCCCCATTGTAAATATATCTCTTAATATACCACCAACTCCGGTTGCAGCGCCCTGAAATGGTTCAACAGCGGAAGGGTGGTTATGGGATTCTATTTTAAACGCTAATTGTAGTCCATCGCCAATATCCACAACTCCGGCATTTTCACCAGGTCCTACGAGAATACGCGGTCCTGTGGTGGGAAACTGTTTGAGTAAAGGGCGGGAATTTTTATAACAGCAATGTTCAGACCACATGACCCCAAACATACCTAGTTCGGCTTTGTTGGGGTGACGACCTAAGCGGCGGACAATTTCTGTATATTCTTCTGGTTTTATGCCTTCTGAGGCAATTTCTTGGGGAGAAAAGGGATTTTCGGAAGTGGTGGTCATGGTAGTTATACACCAAAAGGACAGAGAAATATTTTATAGCAACATAACCCACAATTCAGGGCTACTACATAAATTCTACCGGAGATAGACATTAGACATCTAGAGTAATTAAATGTGCATAACCTGAAACTCTTGTAGGGACAATTCATGAATTGTCCCCACGATAATTTTCACAAGATGTCTATTTAGTTTTCTAAAAAGGGACAATGGAAACACTTATTAAAGCTAAGGACTGGACTACAAACAAAAGAAGTTTGTTTTTTGTGACACTTGCGTAAGTTCCACATTATAGGATAATTCTAAATATAGTTGAAAAATCAAATGGAAGTGCTATAAAGATAGAGTGACTAATAACCAAGTTATCGGCCAAGATAAATTGGTTTATTCCCTCAATTATAAGATCTTTAAGAGTAGATGAACAAAAAATTTATTTTAACCTTGATTTCTAGCCCCGTATTGTTCACATCCATGCTATCTATGGTGATGATGGCTAGACCTGCTCATGGTAATCAGGTATCTGATACTACTGGTACTCATCTATCTTGTGTCATATCTCCCCATTCTGCAACTCCGAAACAGGTATGTATACAAGTAAATAACACTCTTCCCTCTGTTACAGAAAATACTATACAAATAGCACAAGCGCAAACAAATAACCCGAAAGAATTAGAATTTTCTGATGCAGAAAGTGATCTAGCTATCAAGCTATTTGGCTGTGATTGTCCAGTTTGTATCACTGCTGCTCGTCAGTTAAACGGTTTACCACCTTTACCAGTTTAATAAGTGACAGGGTAATTGGCAAAAATTTACCCATTACCCATTACCCATTACCCATTACCCCTTATTTCCTAACAATACTTCTCTAATTATTTCCGTTGGTACTTCGTCAGTAACTTTGACTGCACCAATTTGGGTTGGTAATACAAAGCGGACTTTACCTGATTTAACTTTTTTATCTAATTGTAAAGCATCAATGATTGCTTCAACGTCTAAAGCTGCGGGTATTTGGATAGGTAAACCTGCTTTTTTAATTAAGGCATTTTGACGTTCTGTGTCTGCTTGTGGCCAAAGTTCCAATTTAACAGCAATTTCCCCCGCTGCTACCATACCAATACCTACAGCTTCACCGTGTGTTAAGAGACGATACTCAGTTAAGCTTTCCACAGCATGACCAATAGTATGACCATAATTCAAAATTGCCCTTAGTCCAGATTCTTTTTCATCTTTGCTGACCACATCTGCCTTTGCTTGACAGGAATGAGTTATTATGCTGTTTATCAGGTCGGATTTTACATAGCGGAGTTGGTCAAGGTGTTTGCTTGCTGCTAATTGAGTAAACAATTCGGTATCCCAAATGATACCATATTTGATCACCTCTGCCATTCCTGCGCGAAATTCCCTAGCTGGGAGGGTTTTTAACACTTCTGGGTCAATTAAGACTAAACTGGGTTGATGGAATGCACCAATCAAATTTTTACCGTGGGGATGATTTACACCAGTTTTTCCACCAATAGCTGAATCTACCATAGCCAGAAGACTGGTAGGGACTTGCACAACGTTGATTCCTCTCAGCCATGTAGCGGCTGCAAAGCCCGTCATATCACCAATAACACCTCCCCCCAAGGCCACCATAGTTGAGGAGCGTTCTAGGCGATTTTCCAGGGCGATATCGTAGAGTTTTTGAATGGAGTTGAGGGTTTTGTAACGTTCTCCAGGGGGTAGGTTGTAGCTAACAACTTGAAAACCGGCATTTTCTAAAGAGGCGATCGCTCTTGGTCCATAATGTTTAAATATCATTGGGTTAGAAACTAGCAATACTTTCTTACCTAGTTTCAAACCGGCCATTTGTTCACCTAGTTGATCTAAACTCCCAGGTGCAATGGTAATATCATAAGATTTTTCTGGTATATCTACTTTAATTACAGAATTCATTCCCTAACCCTAATATAATCACTCCTCTGGGTATTTTACCCCAAGTTGACAACCTCTTTTCTATTCCCTGTTCCTTTTCAGAATTATTGATGATTGAATAGAAATAAGTAACTAATCTGGAGCAAAACAAATGGCTGTAGTTGAATATATTGTCTTTTTAGGCGTGTTTATGGGTGTAGCAGTAGGCTTGTTATTTGGTCTACGCGGAGCTAAGATCCTCTAACCCGAAAATTAGACGCTAATTAAACCCACTTCATGTGGGTTTATGATGTATTTAAAGTAACTGACGACTGAATTTTTATTATTTATTACCATTCACAACTCCTGAGTTAATCCATATTGAAGTGATTCAAACCGTTTCACTATTTTATCAAAAGTTTCATCCCATTCTTGAGCATCTAAAATTTTGGGGATACATTGGGAAATATATTTATCTTGAAATTTCAGAATTATATCAACAATTTCTTTAACTTTGCTAATAGTTTCACTTTTAAATTTACTTTGAATATTTCTACCTATAAAAATAATAGCCGCTTCATCTACTTCAAATCTTCCTTCTATAATTGCATCAATAAATTCATCATAAACGCGCTGTTCATCTTCTTCATTGGGAGACTTTAGCAAGACTGTAATAATATCTTTTAAATCTTTATTTTCTCTTCTATTATTCCAAGCTAATAATTTCAACGCTATAAAAGCATCAATATCAGCTACCCGAATTTCCAAGTTATCAATTATTATAATTTCTGTATTTGTAAAAGCTTCTTCTAAACCTAAAATGTTCATTTGATTACCATCAGGCCAGTTAATTTCTTGTTTGGGTTTACTGATATCACCAAAAGGAATAACATCAACTTCCAGTTCTGTTTCAATATGAATAAACTTGTGAATGACTCTGGTTGTTTTAAATAGGGGATTTTGTCCAGTCGTCATTATACTAATCAGCAGATTATATCTCTCCCAATTATCTAATTTTACCGCCACATCCCAATCTTTAGTTGCACGACCTTGAACTTGATATTGACTATCAAAGATTAATATTCTTGCTTGAGCGCCTATCAACAGCATAGGAACTTCTAATGAATCAATGATAGATTTAAAATCAGTGAGGAATTTTTTAGTTTCTGTGTCAATTTGAGGATATGAGTTTTTCATGTTTATACCATTTCTGCAATTTCTTGTCTTGTAATAATATATTTTTCATAGAGACGTTTAGCTGTTTCTTTGAGTCTTTCATCTGGATATAAACACAATTCTGTATGAATAAGTAAAGGATCTGCTACAGGTTCAGGTAAGTAATATTTAGTCTGATTTTTATTACCAAATTGCTTCAAAATGATAATATTTCCCTTGGGATCTGGTTTGAGACGTAACATGGTTGTTATCGTCCGATAATTATATTCTTCAGGAATATGAATAGTCATATTGATTGGTTTTAAATACCCTGTAAGTATTGCAGCACCTAATTCTCCTCCAATTATAATTTCTTGATTTTGGGCTATTTCTAGTATTTGTTCCGATATATAGTTAAAATCTATATTTTCTCTGGTGCTAAATGTCCCTATTAAAAGTTCTGGACGCAAATTTTCTATATATCCCATTTCCCATCTTTCTAAAAGCTTTGTGTAATTTTCAATTCTATATGTTCCATTTCGTTGACGCTGTAAATAATTCAGTTGATACAAAGTTTCGAGACTGCGTTTTACAGTTTTAGAGTCAACACCTGCAACGTTTACTATCATTTCTAAAGTAGGATATTGTAAAATATATGGGTCTTGAAGTATAGCATAAGCAACTTTTAGTGTGCTGCTAGTAATTTTAGATTTTTTCCTTTGTGTTGAACTACTTCTAACTAAAATATATAGTGATGAATTGTTAAGGTAAATATTACCTGTGGTGTCAATAAATTCAATATTGTTTTCTAGCAACAAATCCAAAACTTCATCAGAAAGTGCATCTGTAATGAGCAGTGTTCTCTTATCATTGCTCAGTTTTTCTTGCAGATGATGGATATAATTAATATTTGCATCAACTGTATCTAAAGTAATAGGAACTTTAATTTCAACTATATATTGGTGGATTTTGTTGTGAGGCGTATATATAGTTAAAAGTCCATCCGCGAGAGTGTTTTCTAAAAAAGGTTCTATTATTGTTGTTGTCTCTATCTGGGGTAATTCTTCCAGCTTTTGTATACACTTTTGTAACCAAGGATGCTTAGGTTGCATAGCATTTGAGAAATAAAGGTTGCTATTATTATGACTCAGCAAATAGTAGGTTGGGTTGACGTAAGAAAACCCAAGATTATGATTTTTCTTGTTGGTTTGCGCTGTTACTGAACCCAACCTACCTTTACTCAGGACTTACGCAAAATATCGCTGAAATCCTCATTTCTCCGTGTCCTCTGTGCCTGGAGTGGTTCGTTATTCCGTGATTTATGTGTAAGTCATGTTACTATTTCATCATTGCTGGAGTTGGTGTTTTTTCCTGCTTTTGAAATGGGGGACGCATTTCTAAACCAAGTAAATTCAACATTTCCTTATCTGCGTCATAATCGGGACAGGGAGTGGTTACAGTCAACATTTTATGATCATCGCTGGAGAAGATGGAATTTGCACCAGCCATGAAGCATAAAGCCTGTTCTACGTGGGAAAGTCTTGCTCTACCTGCACTTAACCGCACGTCAGATTGAGGCATAATAATTCTAGCAGTCGCAATCATCCGCACTACATCCCAAATGGGGACATCGGGTTGATTTTCTAAGGGTGTACCGGGAACTTGGGAAAGAATATTGATGGGTACAGATTCGGGGTGAGGTTGTAAACTTGAGAGAGTATGTAACATTCCGACTCGATCACTAATATTTTCCCCTAAACCGAGAATACCGCCCGAACATACGGTAACATTAGTTTGGCGAACATTGGCAATTGTATTTAAGCGATCGCTATAAGTTCGAGTAGTAATTACAGTGCTGTAGTATTCCTCTGAAGTGTCAAGATTATGGTTATAAGCATATAATCCCGCATCTTCTAAACGCTTGGCTTGGTTTTCTGTCAACATTCCCAAGGTACAGCATACTTCTAAGCCCATGCTGGTTACATCCTTGACCATATCCAGGACTTCCTCAAATTGGGAATTATCCCGGACTTCTCTCCAAGCAGCGCCCATACAAACTCGACTAACACCGCTTTCTTTGGCTGTTTTCGCAATATTCATCACTGTTGCTTTTTGTAGCAGTGCTTCAGGTTTTACCTCGGTTTTGTAGCGAGAAGATTGAGCGCAGTAACCACAATCTTCTGGACAAGCACCAGTTTTAATAGAGATAAGCTTACAAACTTGTATTTGTTCCGGTTTATGATATTGACGATGCACTGTAGCGGCTTGGTAAATTAGCTGTAGAAATGGGGTGTTATATATTGTTAAGATCTCTGTTGGTTGCCAATTGTAGCGTATTTCCACTGTAATGATCCTTTTTGTAGTCTTGTGGTTTAATTTTTCATTAGTATAGCTGTTCTTAAAATATTTACATTTGAGTATATGACATCAGAGCCACCAATTTTGAGGAGCGATCGCCTATTATTAAGAATGGCCGTGATAGAGGATATTCCCTATATACTCAAATATTTTAGGGAAAATAAAGAACATCTTACGCCATTTTATCCTAAATGGGATAAACATTTTTTTACTGAAGAATATTGGCAATATCAAGTAGAAACCAGTTTTTGGGAATTTGTCAATAACTATTCATTAAAACTTTTTATTTATTTACAACATCAGCCAAGAATTGTAATTGGAACTGCTAATTTTAACAACTTTGTTTATAATGCTGCTCAGTTTTGTCAGTTAGGATACAGTTTAGCAGAATCAGCACAAGGTTATGGTTACATGAAAGAAGCGCTCTCTATTGCTATTAATTATGTTTTTGAAGAATTAAATTTCCACCGCATTATGGCTAATTATATGCCGCATAATCGCCGCAGTGGTAATGTTCTTAAAAGACTCGGTTTTGTAGTCGAAGGATATGCTAGGGATTATTTAATGATTAATGGGAAATGGGAAGATCATATTTTCACCAGTTTGACAAATCCCCACTGGAGATCAGAATTATAATACCTCAAAAAGTCGGTCATTTATAGATGGAGAAATAAATTATGTCAATTTATAATAATCGCGGGGCTATTTTAGCGACAATGCACAATAAAGAAAAAGTAATTTCTCCTTTATTGAAAGAACATTTAGGAATGAATGTGATAGTTACTGAAGGGTTAAATACTGATGTTTTTGGGACTTTCACCAGAGAAATTAAACGTCCAGATACACAAGTTATTACTGCTAGGTTAAAAGCTAAAAAAGCCTTAGAAATGTATGATCAAAAAATAGCGATAGCTAGTGAAGGAAGTTTTACACCTCATCCCCTAATTCCCTATATTTATGCTAACCGAGAAATAATTATTTTTTTGGATCAAGAAAATGATTTAGAAATTATTGGTGAAGTATTTTCCACAGAAACTAACTTTAATCATCAAACTATCTCTAGTTTAGAAGAAGCTGAAGAATTTGGAAAAAAAGTAGGTTTTCCTGAACATGGTTTAGTAGTTTCATTTGATAATATATCCACAGCAAAAACAGAATTTATTAAAGGTATTACCAGCCAAGAAAACTTGATCAATTCAGTAGAAATTGCCATAAAAAACACAAACGGTAAATTTAATATAGAAACAGATATGAGAGCAATGTATAATCCTACCAGGATGAAAAATATCGCCCTTACTACTCAAGACCTAATTAATAAAATTAATAGTTTATGTCCCCGATGTAATACTCCTGGTTTTATTATTAATCAGAAAATACCCGGACTACCTTGTGAACTTTGTCATCAGCCAACTTCATCCATTAAAGCAGTAATTTTTAAATGTCAAAAATGCAGTTTTACCCAACAAAAATTATTTCCCAACAATCAAGAATTTGCTGATCCTAGTTTATGTGAATATTGTAATCCTTAAAGCCTGGATTTTTTGAAGACCGCCTGGGAATAAATTTCCATTCTCATAGCCAAAGTCATCTGAAGATGACTAAAAATCCCCAGTTTACTCTAGTAAACTTTACTTATTGGCGCTAAAATGAATTTCAGGGTAGGTTTATCAGCCAATGGTAGACCTTTTTTGTCTATTATTAAAGAAATATCAATTAAGCCTAATTATAATGACTCTGGATGAAACTCCCAATCATACCTATTCTACCAATCCTTTGCTGACCCTCAACTATGAACCAGCCCTAGAATCTCTTGGTGATGAATATTACGATCAAGTTGTAGCAGAAGAATTTCCCCAACATACTCTCCGTTGGCGTAATGACCAACTATTACCCCGGTTAGGACTTGATCCCAAATCCGTAAAAGACGAAGATTTCATTAGTGCATTTGGTAAATTTGAGTACAGAAAACCCCTGTTAGCCCTGCGTTATCACGGTTATCAATTTGGACAATATAACCCCCAATTAGGTGACGGTAGAGGCTTTCTTTATGGACAAGTACGGGGTATTGACGGAGAATTATACGATTTTGGTACAAAAGGCTCTGGGAGAACCCCCTACTCGCGCGGTGGTGACGGTATGCTAACACTAAAGGGGGGAGTGCGGGAAGTTCTCGCAGCTGAAGCACTTCATCGTTTAGGTGTGGGTACTTCTCGCTGTTTAAGTATGATTGAAACAGGTTTACAACTATGGCGTGGTGATGAACCCTCACCGACTCGTTCCTCTGTGATGATACGTATGAGTAAATCACATATTCGATTTGGAACTTTTGAGCGATTAAACTATTTCCAACGACCTGATTTAACTCAAAAGCTTTTAGATCATGTCATTGAGCAATATTACCCTCATTTACAGGCTGAAAATGATAAATATGCTTTATTTTACGCCGAATTAGTGCAGCGAGTCGCCGAATTAGTAGCCCAATGGATGGCAGCGGGTTTTTGTCATGCAGTGCTGAATACTGATAATATGTCAATTACTGGGGAAAGTTTTGATTATGGACCCTATGCTTTTATTCCTACCTATGATCTGCAATTTACAGCGGCATATTTCGATTATTATAGACGTTATTGTTACAGTCAACAACCGGGAATTTGCAAACTGAATTTAGAACTTTTGCAAGAACCCTTAAAAGCGATAATTCCCCAAAATGATTTAGATATTAGTTTATCTAAATTCGGTGAATATTATCAAACCGAATATCGGGCTTTGATGTTGAAGAAATTGGGTTTTGCAGATTTACAATTAGAGGAAGCTGATGAATTTTTGCGGTTAACTATTACCTTTTTACATGATAGTCAAGTTGGTTATCATCAATTCTTTGCTGATATAGCTAATACCTTTTCTAGTAAATGGAGAGATGATCCAGCTTTAGTAATGAATGGTTCAGAAATTATCCCTCCGTTGGGACAATCAGTAATCTTTGATAATTGGTGTTTTCTCTATCATAAAATCCTGAATCATTTTGATCTTGAACAAATGGATAAAATTGGGAAAAATTTAACCGAAACTAATCCAAAAACAGCATTATTAAGACCTGTAATTGAGTCAGTTTGGGAACAAATCACGGAAAATGATAATTGGCAACCTTTTTATGATTTAGTAGAAATACTGCAAAAAGGGAAGTAATACCAGAACCCCACCCCCAACCCCTTCCCCGCAAGGGAGGAGGGGGCTAAAATTTATCCATTCAAGTACATACCAATATATCGCTCATAAAAGAGATGTAAATATCTCCTTTCTCACTACCTCTGTTATCTCTGTACCTGGAGTGGTTCATTTCAAAAAGTCGGGGATGTAACTTTTCCAAAACTATGATCAGCATTAATTTCAATTACTAAATCAACAGAGGATGATTTCAGCAAAGGATTAATAAATAATTCCGGGTGTAAAGAACGCCAAAAATAATTCACAAATTCCTCTATTTGTAATTCATTCATTCCTGATTTACCAGTAGCAATCATTTGTTTTTCCGCTTGTTTTCGCCATACTAAAGAATAACGATAATCTGTAGGATAAAGGACTATTAAACTATTCAATCTTTCCCAAAGTGGTAAATAATCTTTAAGTTGAGCATTCATATCAGCAGCAAATTGTCTATCTGCATCTGTAATAATAGGTGGTGGCGCTGTTAAAAACTCTTTGGGATTAATTGGTTTTACACCCACAAACCAACCTTCAAAGAGAACAATATCTACAGGATTTGTGATAAACTCAGGAGTAGTGCGATCGCCAGCGCCCCCATAAGCAGATTTATCAAATCTAGGAATCATGACAGGACCCTTGCCTTGAGCAACTTGATCGAGTACACTTAAAGCTAGGTGAATATCGTGGGTTCCAGGCGGTCCGCGCCAAAGCAAACGAGAATCCTGTTGTATTAAAGCCAAGCGATCATTATAAGTTTTGTACAAGTCATCCAAAGACAAACTTAAAGTCTGGTATCCCAAATGCTGGAGAATCAAAACCAGTATTTTAGACATGGTAGTTTTACCTGTTCCCTGTGAACCTAAAATACCTTGAATAAAAGGTTTACCTAACTGTTGACGCTGGTGGGCAATTTTGATACTCAAAGGTAGCCACAAATCCCATAGTACCTCTAACATTGTTTGGGGTTCAGTTTTTAAAGTAGTTTCACAAAACTGACTAAAATCAGGGAAAACTAACTTTAATAAGTCCCCTCTCCTTTGCATAACTGGGGCTACATTATCAGCAGTGATATTAAATACCTTAGCTCTCAAAGGATCTGCTAGGGCTGCGGCTTGTGCTAATAGTTGCCAAGACGTATCCGTTGTCAAAATTTTACTTAGCCATTCACTACTCATAAAATTAAGAACCCAGTTTCAAAGCTTCTAGAAATAGGCTGTAGATAAAACCAACTTTCAGATAGTTGAGTGTTTCTACCCAAAGTGCTGCCCGCGCCAACCAGGAGCGACTGTAAAATATTCTACTGAATATTTCAGTAAGTATCACTAAAAATGCAGCTACCACGATGTCTAATTCTGCCTTTTGTCCAGCGGTTGTTGATACTGCTGATCCCAAAAAAAAGCCAAACAGAAAACTAATTAGTATCAATGATAACCGTCGCCAAGGATTAAGAAACCATTGACTTAGGCTTCTAGTTATGGTGTCTAACAGGTTGTTGAGACGAGTATTTTGCATGGTAGCAAAGAACAGAAAACAGGGTGAGAAAAACTAGTTTTGATGCTGTGAAATTGGATAATCTACTTTAGATAATCTAAGTAAACCCGTTTAATTACCATTGGGGATCATTGATAACCATATCGTTTTAACCTAGCCTTTAATTTTATTTGTAACTGTATCTGACTATGAAAAATTCCATGTATCAGTATCGTAACTTGATGATTGTTTTTTTGGCATTAGGACTAATTGGGATAATAGCAGCATGGTTAAATATCAGCATATCTTTTGAGTCTACAAATCCAGAAACAATATCAAAAGTCACTCAAAATACACCATCTGGAGTGACAAACACTGAAAATGGAGAGAAAACTAATTCAAATAGTACACCAATTCAACCAGTAGAATCGAGTAGCCAAAAAAGAGAGTCTACCGTTTTGTCTAATCAGGTTAATTCAGATACTAAAACTAAAGTAGTAGGATTGTTGCGCGTCAGCAACAAAACAACTCAGCCCATACGTCTGGTATTATTAGCCAGACAATTATCTCAAAAAAGTGCCAATATTAATAAAATCAAATCTACTCCTCCCGCTCATTGGGATTTTGCACCAGAAGAAGGAAGTGAGAGAGGATTAGTTTTATCCTTGCCTCAAGCTAATCTAAGACTAGAGAAAGGTGATATTCTAGCAGCTTTTGCCCAAGATGGTTCTCGGCGCTATTGGGGACCCTATGTCGTCGGGGAAACTTCCTCTCCCCAATGGCAACCTCAAGGACAAGAATGGCAGTTAGTGTTACAAAATAGGTAATTGATCAGGGCGGGAGTTTATTTGTATTTTGTTTGAGTGTAAACTATATTGAGTATTTCCGGTAAAATGGTTGATAAGTGGTTTCATGATTTACAACAGCGTCCAGTTCTAGCTGTAGCGGTTTCGTCCCTGTGGTTATTAGTAATTGGTTGGATAGCTTTTGGCTGGAATTTGGGTAATGTGGGCTTAATTGATGAAACTGAGCCACTTTTTGCCGAAGCTTCCCGACAAATGTTACTTACTGGTGATTGGATTACTCCGTTTTTTAACGGAGAAACTCGCTTTGACAAACCTGCTTTAATTTATTGGTGTCAAGCCATCGCCTATTCTATTATGGGTGTTAATGAATGGGCAGCCCGTACGCCTTCTGTATTAGCAGCTATGGGCGTAATTGCTTTGGCGTTTTATACTGTACAGTGGCATTTTACCAAAAAGGACGAATTAGAAAAAGTTGCCAACTTACCCAGACGTTACTTGACAGCAGCCTTAGCCGCAGCTTTAATGGCACTTAACCCCGAAATGATCGTTTGGGGCAGAACCGGGGTTTCTGATATGTTACTCACAGGCTGTATAGGTTCGACTTTGTTATGTTTTTTTCTGGGGTATGCTCAGAATAACAGAGCAATTGTCATTGCTAATTGGCAATTTCCTAACCAATGGTACTTAGCAAGTTATGTTTTAATTGCTGGAGCAATATTAACCAAAGGTCCGGTAGGAATTGTTTTACCAGGACTAATTATGATTGCTTTTGCCTTGTATGTCGGCAAATTTTGGCAGATTTGGCGGGAAATGCGGCCGATTTTGGGTATGGTTATAGTTTTAGTCCTATCACTTCCCTGGTATATTTTAGTAACTTGGCGTAATGGCTGGAATTTCATTAACGCTTTCTTTGTGTATCATAACATAGAGCGTTTTACGGAAGTCGTCAATGGTCACTCAGCGCCTTGGTATTTCTACTTCTTAGTTGTATTACTGGGTTTTGCGCCTTATGCAGTATATATCCCTGAGTCCCTAGTGAGGCTAAAATTGTGGCAGCGATCATATTGGCTACAAAAAGAACGGTCTCAACACTTAGGTTTATTTGTCAGTTTATGGTTTTTGGGAGTATTTGGCTTTTTCACCGTTTCCGTCACCAAATTACCCAGTTATGTGTTACCTTTAATGCCAGCGGCAGCTATTCTTGTGGCATTATCCTGGAGTGATCTTTTCCCCACTTCACAAAACTCCACCCCAACCCATCTCGCCTTTTTACGTATCAGTGCTTGGATAAATGTAGCTTTTATCACTTTTATTTCCATTGCTCTATTTAATCTTACCCAAATTGTTGGACCTGATCCGGCGGCTCCTGAATTATATGCAGAAATGGAGAAATCAGGTATACTCAAATATGGAGGCATAATTTGGTTAATAATTACTCTGATTTCTTCTATATTGATCTTAACTCACCGTTATCGGCAGATTATCATAATTAATTTAGTGGGATTTACAGCCTTTATTGCTATTTCTTTAATGCCTGCAATTTTAATTATGGACCAACAGCGTCAGTTACCGCTGAGGGAATTATCAGCTTTAATTGTTGAATCAAAACAACCCAATGAAGAATTGATTATGGTTGGTTTCAAAAAACCTACAGTGACGTTCTACACGCAGCAAAATGTTAATTACATTAAATTTTCCCAAGCAGCTTTAAAATATATTCAAAACCCAGAATTATCAAAAACTAAATCATCATTATTAATGCTCATTGAACAAGAAAAATTTCCAGAAATGGAATTACAACCAGATACTTACAAAAGTCTAGCCACAAAAGGAGCTTATCAATTAATTCGTATTTCTTTGGCAAAAGTCAACTAGGATAAGTTAAATCCATCTTCAAATTATCAGTATACTTTGTATTAATTTTAACATTTAAAAAAATTTTTCTTTTTTAGGTTAAAACTATTGACTTTCGCCTGCGGGGATGGTATTTTCATAATGGGAATGCGTGGGTATTTGGATAAGTCTC
>NZ_KE384623.1:41790-42037 GCF_000426905.1 Dolichospermum circinale AWQC131C | reverse complement strand
TCTTTTATTACAGCGATTTGGCTGGTAAATGAAGTTTTTGTTTCGCACAGAGGCGCGGAGGAAGAAGGTAATCAAAGTCTGGTTTAAATCGCCGAAAACTGCTGTAAATCCATCTTCAAATTATCAATATACTTTGTATTAATTTTAACATTTAAAAAATTTTCTTTTTTTAGGTTAAATCTATTGACTTTCGCCTGCGGGGATGATATTTTTATAATTGGAATCCGTGGGTATTCAGATAAGTTTA
>NZ_KE384623.1:29662-41676 GCF_000426905.1 Dolichospermum circinale AWQC131C | reverse complement strand
TCTTTTATTACAGCGATTTGGCTGGTAAATGAAGTTTTTGTTTCGCACAGAGGCGCGGAGGAAAAAGGTAATCAAAGTTTGGTTTAAATCGCCGAAAACTGCTGTAAATCCATCTTCAAATTATCAGTATACTTTGTATTAATTTTAACATTTAAAAAATTTTCTTTTTTTAGGTTCAACCTATTGACTTTCGCCTGCGGGGATGATATTTTGATAATGGGAATGCGTGGGTATTTAGATAAGTCTCAACATCCGATTATTTACGCACTATCATCATACCACGACCGCTGGGGATGAAAACCGTAATCTTTAAAACTTTTTTTGAAAAATTTATACAAAAAAGCCTAAGTATGATGGCACCCAGACTATGAGCAAACCCTAGATAAAGCTTGATTTATCTGAGTTAATAGCTCTTCCATAGAGATAGAACGGGGCAATATCTGGGTAGCAATTTCACTTACCGCAGTTTCTACAGAAGATGTATATCTGTGCTTACGGGATTGAGAGCTATTTTCATAATTAGGCTGGTTTAATTTTTGGTCAAGTACCAAAATTGGGGGTAATTTAAAGGATGAATCCCCCAAGGATTGTATAGCTTTGTGTACTTCTTGATGCATCGGCGTTTCCTGTAAACAAATTAATAGTAGGTCAACACTTTTATGACTAACTTGTTGTAAAACTTCCGACCAACAACTAGCAATAGAAGCTCTAAAACCAGCAGTTTGTAAGTATTGAATTAGAGCTTGAAACCATTCATAGCCTCTATTACCGGGCTGATTTTTGAGATTGAGAGTAGAATTTTTAATTAACTGATAATTCTTGACTGGTTTGCGATTTATTTTAGGTAAATCATGCAACATAGTAACATCTACAACGAGAATATTGAGTGGACAACTGATGCCGGCGGCAATTTGTAATACAGATGATAAAGCATTTCCCTGGTAATTGTGGGGATCATTTTCCTGATGCAAGGGACTTAAACAAGGAAATACAGACAATCCGGGTATTTGGGAAGCGGCTAAAGTAGTAGCAACATCACAAGTGACCAATGGTAAAGTTGCTAATCGCTGGTGTTTAGTTAATTGTTGTAGATAAGTGCGAGCCGTAGAAATTTCCATATCTAGTAATATTACATCAAACTGCCAGACCCGTGCTAACAGATCTGCTTGATCTAAATCATCTACTTCAATAACTCGATGTTCTCGAAGGGAAGGATAGAGATTAACCGCTTCTAACTCTGGATTTACTAAGCGGAGAATTCGTAGAGGGACAATCTGAGGATGGTGATTATTTTCCGTCGCTGAATGTTGAACCTTTGGAGATGTAGATAATTGTGATAATAGTGTAGTCAATAGGTGGTGTTTGATGGGTAGACTTAAAAAACTATCAGCCTGTTTAGTAAGTGCTTGTTCCTTTTCTGCGGCTGTAGCCGTGACAACAACATGAATGTGACGAGTTAAAGCATCAGATTTCAATAGAGTCAAAACATCCCAACCTGAGAGTAAAGGTAATAAAGGGTTTAAAAATATAGCCTTTGGTTGTAAACGTCGGGCTTTTTCTAAAGCTTCTGTTCCTGATCTAGCAATGACAACACGATAACCTAAAGCCTTGAGTTGTTCAGTTAATTCTTCAATATATTGGGCTACTGCCTCCACCACCAACACCAATCTGGGGGAGGAATTTGGCTGGTATTGTGGAGAATTGTGGAGATTTTGACGGCCAGAATTGGCAGTGTTTATTTCCCGCTGTTCTGGTTTTATATCTTCAGAGTCGTTCAAACTGAGTTTTGGTGGACTCGGAGGTAAAAGCAGAGTAAATTGACTACCTTTACCTTCACGAGATAGGAAACTGACATCTCCACCATGTAAGCGAGCCAAAGCTCTGGTTAAGACTAATCCTAAACCCGTTCCTTCAAACTGACGGGTGAGGGGGTTTTCTAATTGCTGGAATTTTTGAAAGATTAAATGTTGTTGTTGTTCAGGAATGCCAATACCTGTATCCCAGACAGTAAAAGCAATCCAACCTTCCCAACGACTTACCCGTAACCCAATTTCTCCAGATACTTCTGTGAACTTAAAGGCATTAGAAAGTAGATGTGCCAGCATTTGACGCAAGCGTAATTCATCCGCTACCATTTGTTCTAAACCCGGTTCAATGGCCAGACTAAATTGACGGTGAGACGAATTGTGATTTTCTGCTGGGGATAATTGTTGAGTTTTGTTATTTTGCTGATAGATATTTTTTACATCTGATAAAGCTCGTTCACAGACTACCTGAATTTGTACTGGGGTGAAAGTGAGTTGCATTTGTCCAGTTTCCATGCGAGTCAAATCTAAAATATCATTAACCACACTCATCAAATGTCTGCCACTTTGGTGAATTAGCCCAGCATAACGAGCTTGGCGCTCATTTAATTGTCCCAACTGTTGGTCTACAAGTAGTCGAGATAGTCCTAAAACTGCCGTTAGTGGTGTTTTTAATTCGTGACTGATACAAGCTAAAAATTCATCTTTTAAGCGATTGAGTTGAATCAAATCGGCGTTTTTTGTTGCCAATTCCTTGCAAAGTTGTTGTTGTTCCGTGACATCTGTTGCTAATATTAGCCATAGGTCATCGGTAGTTGCTGGCACTTGTGACTCAGAAACCCAAATTTGCAACTCCCTACTATCCAAAGGGATTTTGGCAAATTGCCAAACCCGTTCTTGACCATTTTTGATTTCGACCACACAAGTACAAATACCCAGATGGGTATCTAAAACACAACGGTCAGAACCACTATTGACATTAACAGATGACTCTTCCAGAAATGGTAAAGCTGATGATGACTCAGGTGAAAAATCCGTTGGGGGGATAGTTGTTTTGGGACTCGTGAAAGGATCTGGTTTCAGATTTTCGGACTCATGAGCATAAATATAAGCAGATTTTTGAGAGTGAGTCGGGGCAAGTATGGTCTCTACCTGTTTTCTAACACCTTCGATGTCTTTTAATGCTCCCAATTGTTGCCACCAAGCAGGATTTTGGGTGATTACTTTGCCATGACTATTTTGTAACATAATTGGCCAAGGCAGTTGCCCTAACAAATGGACTATGGATGTGTGTATTTTTGGCGGTTCTTTTTCCTGATTGATGATTGAGTTAATAGGATTTTTGTTTTGAGCTAAGAGTTGCAATAAGCGTAAAGTGTCCACTATTCCCAGGAGTTTACCATCTGAGTCAACCAATGCCCAATCTAAATTTCTTTGTTGTTGAGTTTCTTGGTATTGTAAAAATAGGCGGAAATGTTCTAGACTCTGTGCTGCTGATATGGTTTGTATTGGTTCTAGGAGCGATTTATCCAGCTGTGAGAGTGGTCGCTGTAAATTTAAAAGGTAGTCATCAGTGGTTGCTGCTAATAATTGTGGCAGTAACCGAGTGGAGTATAACAAACCAATTGGGACTTGTTGTGAATTGACTACCATCAAGCGATCGCACTGTTGGTTGGTAAAAATATCCAGCACGGTTGCTAGAGTATTTGTTTCTAAGCAGATTGGTACATTTGCTAGAAATTGATAAAGCGGGTACTGTAGCATTGATATAATTCCTCAGTGGTCATTCTGCTGATGATCAACCCCGGCCTCACCATCAGCCTTAGTTGAGATGGTCTTCAAGCCTGAAGCAATATCCGGCCAGAATATTGAGAATGGCTACGCTATTGTGGGATTCCGGTGACATATTTAGGAATTACGCACAATATATAGAGAAACCTTCTTTCCTTCCTGTTCTATCCCTTGAGGGTGCCTTGGGAACGCTGCTTTCTGGTTCATGCTTTCGTAGTTCGTTGTTTCGTAACTCGTGGGTAAGTCCTCATATTGACAAACCGCGCTGAAAAATTTTCCTCAAACCAGATAAATCCAGACAAACCAAATAAATATTGAATAGTTTTGGTATTTTCATCGCTGTTACATACGGTCAGTAGTTTGATACCATCTATATGTAAATAAGCCGTAAGCTACAGGCTATCAAGAGCCTGGGGGTTTGGCTATGACTTTGGCACAGTCCATGGACTAAAAATACATGAACTTGAAGCCAATCTTGGATTATTTTCCCCCTCACGGTGCGAGATGTGAATTTTCATAGTCAACAAGTAACCATCTTGACAAGATTATTACTTGTATTGAAAGTCATTACTTTTGAGAGTGACAACTACAACAATAATTATGACTCCAAAGATTCGCTTTAGAACCTTGAGGAATTATAATGATTTAAAATGCGACAATTCTTTAAGTTTATTTAAGTATCTTATCAAGGAGTAAAGTAATGTAACCTAAGTCCAAGTTTGATTTGTTAATGCACTTATCAATGATTCCTAACTACGCCCATGGATATAAGTTATCCTGTTTAAGCCAGACAAATATGTTTATTTACTGACTTATATATGCCTTGCCTACATAATACCCATGATTTATCAACCGTAAATGTTAGTACCTATATTGCTTTTACAAAAAAATATAAAACAAATTTGGGGTAGACCATTTGCACAAAAGAAGCACAAAGGTTTACTGATTCACAGAGGGAATTTCATGAATAAATTCCTGAGCCAATACTACCGATTAATCAGCGAATGGTATTGGCAGCCAATGACGACTACACCTGATCAGATATACCATTTACCTAATCAGACATTAGAGAAAAAAAATAATTATTTCCTGGCCTTTGCCCAGCAGAGAAAGGCACAAAATTTTCAACATATGACTACTACCGAAAAACGGGAGATACTAGAGCAACTGAAATCAGATTATCGGCAAATTATTGTAAATTATTTTCTAACTGACAAAGCAATAAAAGAAAAAATTGATAAATTTATCAACGCCCTATTTTATGCTAATATTCCTGTGCCACAAATTATAGAAATACACATGGAAATCATTGACGAATTTGCCAAACAATTAAGACTAGAAGGGAGAAGCGATGAAACATTACTAGATTACCGTTTAACCTTAATAGATATTTTGGCACATCTTTGTGAGATCTATCGTTCTACTGTTGCTAAAATCAACTGAATGTGGCCAAGGAGAATTTGCATCTTCATGGATCGTGAGTAAATACTAAAAGTATAGATAAAACCAAAACCTTTGCTTTTTTTATTTGTCACATTTATTGCTTATTTTTAGGAGTCTATATTGTATGAATCAAGCCAAAAAAACCTATGTTCTCAAGCTTTACGTAGCAGGGAACACCCCCAATTCAGTGCGAGCCTTAAAAACCCTCAAAGATATCTTAGAGCAAGAATTTAAAGGTGTTTATGCCTTAAAAGTAATTGATGTTCTGAAAAACCCCCAATTAGCCGAAGAAGATAAAATTCTTGCCACCCCGACATTATCAAAAATTTTGCCACCGCCAGTGCGGAAAATTATTGGTGATCTCACGGACCGAGAAAGAGTATTGATTGGATTGGATCTGTTGTATGAAGAATTGAACGAAGAATACGAAAAAGAGTAGGATAAAATACAGTAGATTGGGGGTAAAAGAAGTACAAAATTTTCATAAAAAATTAATTATCAAGCGGATTTTACCAAAAGACTCCTAACTGCGTAAATTCTGCCGTATTTATGAAAAATGATCAAAAACTTTCTTGATTTTAAAAAACCAGGTTGAATATCCTTATTAGATAAACCATGACAAAAAAAGAGCAGTTTGACCAAAAAAAAATACCCGTTGGTGGCGTAGAAAAAATTCGGACAATGATCGAGGGCTTTGACGATATTAGTCATGGTGGTTTACCCGTTGGTAGAACCACCTTAGTGAGTGGAACTTCCGGGACAGGAAAGACGTTGTTATCACTGCAATTCCTTTATAATGGCATTACCTACTTTGACGAACCAGGAGTATTTGTCACCTTTGAAGAATCCCCCAGTGACATTATTAAAAATTCCCATATTTTTAATTGGAATTTGCAAAATTTAATTGATCAAGGGAAATTATTTATTCTCGACGCTTCTCCTGATCCTGAAGGTCAAGATATAGTTGGTAATTTTGACTTATCTGCCCTGATTGAAAGGTTACAATATGCAATTCGTAAATATAAAGCCAAAAGAGTTTCCATTGATTCAATGACAGCCATATTTCAACAATATGAAGCTGTAGGAGTAGTGCGACGGGAAATTTTTCGTTTAGTAGCGCGTCTGAAACAATTAAACGTCACCACAATCATTACCACTGAAAGAGGTGAAGAATATGGACCAGTAGCATCTTTTGGCGTTGAAGAATTTGTTTCCGATAATGTAGTAATTGTTCGCAACGTTTTAGAAGGAGAACGAAGACGAAGGACTATTGAAATTCTCAAATTACGGGGAACAACCCACATGAAAGGTGAATATCCCTTTACAATTACCAACGAAGGAGTTAATATATTCCCCTTGGGAGCGATGCGATTAACACAAAGATCCTCGAATGTGCGAGTATCTTCTGGGGTAAAAATCCTTGATCAGATGTGTGGTGGTGGTTTCTTTAAAGACTCGATTATTTTAGCCACAGGAGCGACGGGAACTGGTAAAACCTTATTAGTGAGCAAGTTTATCCAAGATGGCTGTATTAATGGTGAAAGAGCGATATTATTTGCCTATGAAGAATCTCGCGCTCAACTTTCACGTAATGCTTATTCATGGGGGATTGATTTTGAGGAATTAGAACATCAAGGATTGTTAAAAATAATTTGTACCTATCCCGAATCAACTGGTTTAGAAGATCATTTACAAATTATTAAATCAGAAATATCTCATTTTAAACCTGCTCGCATTGCCATTGATTCACTTTCAGCCATGGCTAGAGGTGTTAGTAATAATGCTTTTCGTCAATTTGTCATTGGGGTTACAGGTTATGCTAAACAAGAAGAAATCACTGGTTTTTTTACCAATACTACAGACCAGTTTCTCGGTTCTCATTCTATTACCGACTCCCATATTTCCACAATTACAGACACAATTTTGATGTTGCAGTATGTAGAGATTCGGGGAGAAATGTCGCGGGCAATTAACGTCTTTAAAATGCGAGGTTCTTGGCATGATAAAGGTATTCGTGAATATAATATCACAGCAGACGGACCAGATATTAAAGATTCACTGCGTAACTACGAGCGAATTATTAGCGGTGCGCCTACTCGCGTTATTATAGATGAAAAAGCAGAACTTTCTCGCATTGTCAGAGGTTTTGAAGACAAACAGAGTTCTGATGCTTAAAATAGGAAGAGTGCGATATTCCTTCACAAATCTATGGATCATGCTATATTTTGTGGTGAAGACAAGTATTCTGCCGCTAAATTGATATATTTTTTTCTGTGAGGGGACGCGGTGAAAAGACAGCAATTATTCCATAGTTTCTTACCCGGTTTTACGGTAGCAGTATTAACAACTCAGCCCGCTTGGGCTACTGTTGTGAACATGAGTGAGGTACAGCCAGGGTCTTATCCTAATGTTTTGATTGGCAATTCATTTACAAACAACAGCTTATTTCCTAAGAGTCAATTTACAAGTAAATCAGGATTATTACTGAGCAGTTACTTCCGTCAAGGTAGTATAAAGCCCGCTGTTAAATACAGTCTACCAATGATTACCGCTGAGAATAATCTTGATATTCAGGAAGTAAAAATACTTAAAAAAGATGATGGTAGATTTGTCAATTTTTCTGATCTATCCAATCATAATTTCCTGGCCGTTAATAATCCAAAATCAGGAAATTCTGAGCAGCAATTTACCAGCGGTAATACTAGGGTATCAGAATTACTAGAATCTCGGAAATGCCCACAGCAGAAGAGTCAAGCAGCTTTGCTACTTGCTTCTAACAACTGTTTACCTAAAAATACTTCTGATTGGATAGCGCAAACAACTATCCCTACTACATCAGAACCCAGTAAACCCTTTGCTGTTAGTAATGTAAAATCCCAAGTTAGTCAGTCAGTAGATTTTACTAATACTCCTAATGACTTAAATCCTAACCCGAATCCGCTGTTATTTCCAGGACAAGCGGAGGAAGTAAAAATACAGGCAACTCGGCCAATTAGTTTGTCAGAGGCTTTGGAACTGGCTAAACGGAATAACAATGATTTACAAGTGTCCCTGTTACAATTGCAACGGACTAAATCAGTTTTGCGGGAAGCTCAAGCGGCTTTATTTCCTAGTATAGATTTAAGTGCAGATGTAACGAATAGTCGCAGTACCGCTGACACACTGGCTGTTGAAAGACGACGGAATGCTGGATTTCCGGCAGATGATGCTCCGGCGAACACAAATTTCAGCGGGACAGCACAGATAAAATATGATTTGTATACCTCTGGTAGACGCAATGGGGCTATTCAGGAAGCTGAAGAAAGGATACGTGTACAAGAGTTGGATGTCGAAAAACAATCTGAAGAAATTCGTCTAAATGTGTCCAGGGCATATTATGATCTGCAACAAGCAGATGAAAACGTGAGAATTACTAAGTCAGCGGTAGAAAATGCTCAAGCTAGTTTAAAAGATGCCATGGCCTTAGAAAAAGCTGGTGTTGGTACTCGTTTTGATGTATTGCGATCGCAAGTAAACCTAGCCAATTCTCAACAAGACTTAACCAATGCTCTCTCTCAACAACAAATTGCCCGTCGCAAATTAGCGCCATTGTTAAATTTATCTCAGTCAGTGAGCATTAGTGCGGCTGATCCAGTAAAATTAGCAGGTTTATGGCAGCAACCATTAGAACAGAGCATTGTTTTAGCTTATCAAAACCGTCCTGAACTACAACAAACTTTAGCGCAGCGAAAAATTAGCGAAGCACAGATAAAACAGGCTTTAGCGTCCTCTGGTCCACAGGTGAGTTTAGTAGGGAGATATAACTTATTAGATCAATTTGATGACGGAACTAGTGTCAGCGATGGTTATTCATTGGGACTACAAGCCAGCATTAACTTATATAATGGGGGATCAGCAAAAGCAAGAGCCTCCCAAGCTAAAACCAGTATTGCGATTGCTGAAACTCAGTTTTCCGAACAAAAAAACCAGATTCGCTTTCAAGTAGAACAAGCTTATTCCACCCAAGCATCAAGTTTAGAGAACGTACAAACTGCTAATGTAGCCTTAGAACAAGCTAGAGAATCTTTACGGTTAGCGAGGTTAAGATTCCAAGCAGGGGTAGGTACTCAAACCGATGTAATTAACGCATTAAATGATTTAACAAGATCCGAGGGAAATCGAGTCAAAGCCATATTAGACTACAATCGAGCCTTGACAGAATTACAAAGGTATGTTACAGCCAAAGGATTAAAACAGTTAGAGGAATCAGGAGTCAAATAAGAGTTAAGATTCGTAGGTTGGGTTAAGCGAAGCAAAACCCAACATAAGCCTTGGGTTTCGTGCCTCAACCCAACCTACAAGAAATGGACAGGGCATGAATTGATATTGATAATTCTCAATGCTGTAAAATAGTTCTCAAAACTGTTGCAACTGCTAAACTAGCCAAAAACTCATGACCATGACTAAAGTTACATCACAAGAGATTGCAAAATTTCGTTCTCTGATGGTAGATGATTCTCAAGCAATGGAAGCATTAGACTTGATAGAGGACTGCGATGGAGATTTAGAAGACGCGGTAATGACTCTGGCTATTAAGGCTGGACAACAACCGGAACAAACTAATTCTGAATGGTTAGATGCCTTAGCCAAAAAATGGCGGGCTGTAATTTGTGAACAGGAATATCGAGAAGACTTGCTAAATGGGTCAATTCAAGAGATGATAGAACATCTGAGGACAATACAGACCTTTCCTAGAAGTCTGGCCACACCGGTTTTAATTTATGTTCTTAAACAAGGTGTAAATAAATTTTGTGAGCCTTTAGACTTGCTAAAATCAGATCAATCCTGACTGGTGAATATACTGATGATGTCAACTGGAATTTAAAAAATAGTTTAAGATTAATGAATTATCTTGTTGCTGTATTATCAGATCGTATCCAAGCCGAAGCCGCCGATTTAGCTTTAGAAAAAGAAGGCATAAATGGGACTATTCTTGGTAGAGGTTATAAAAGTGCTGATGAATTTGGTTTAATTGATCCCAAAGAAGAAGCAAAAAAACAAGTAAAATTAATGGCGATTTGGTTAGTCCCATTTGGCTTTTTTTCCGGTTTTACCTTCAGTTTGATTACTGGTTTAGATACCTTTGCTTGGGCTGGAGAAATCGGTAATCACGTAATTGGCGGAATTTTGGGCGCTGGTAGCGGGGCTATGGGTAGTATATTTGTGGGGGGTGGTGTTGGTTTGTTTGAGGGTGGTGGTGATGCTTTACCCTATCGTAATCGCTTAGATGCGGGTAAGTATTTAATTGTCGTCCAAGGTTCGGAAACTCTGACCCGCCAAGCTACTCGGATTTTAAGGCAGTTTGACCCGGAAAATATTCAAGGTTATGCTGAAAATAATTGATTGGTAATTGTTGTCTGAATCAAGATATCCAGGATTTAAGGATTAATCAGGATTCTAAATAACAATTAATAACAACACTTGTGAACTTCGCAATCCGAACTCCTGTAACTGCTATAATTCTATGCTACCTAGAGAAGAACTTTTAAAAGGGGTTGAAAACCGCGATACCATTGCCCGTGTAATTGATCAAGCAGACCAGGCTATAAAGACATGGGAGGTGGTATTAACAGATTTTTTGTCTCCGCCAGAGTTAGCGGAAATTAACCGGGTATTTAGCCGATTAACAGAGGTGCATTTAGTGACTTGGGGTGGATATCCCCAAGCGGAAAGACAAAGAATAGCGATCGCCCGCGCTGAGTTACCATTAGATCAGTCTCAAGTTGCTATCATGGCCTTAGAAATTGCTGGTAATTTCTTATTTGATACAGCGAATCACCGAGATTTTTTAGGTGCGATGTTGGGAACGGGAATTGTCCGGGAAAAAACGGGAGATGTGATTGTTTTGGGGGAAAGAGGGGCGCAGGTGATTGTTGTCCCGGAATTGGCAGAATTTTTAGAGATGAGTTTAAAACAGGTGCGTTCTGTACCGGTGAAAACTCAACGCATTGATATTAGTGAGTTAAAAATCCGCGAACCAAAGAAAAAAGAATTAACGACTGTGGAAGCTTCTTTGCGGTTAGATGCGGTGGCTTCTGCCGGGTTTGGGATGTCTCGCAGTAAAATGGTAGATTTAATCGCCTCCAATGATGTGCGCGTTAATTGGAAGGAAGTGACTCAAGCCAGTTCCCAGGTCAAAACGGGGGATTTAATTGCTATTCGGGGAAAAGGTCGGTTAGAAGTTGGAGAAATTGCGGTGACAAAAAAGGATCGTTATCGGGTGCAGTTAACTAGATATATGTAAAATAATATATCTAAAATATATCTAAAATAAAATTTTGGTTTTAGGGGTTGACAGATGATATTTTAGATGATAGATTATTAATCTGTGTGATTACGGACGGTTAGCTCAGGTGGTTAGAGTACATCGTTGACATCGATGGGGTCGTTGGTTCGAGTCCAATACCGTCCATACTGTTTTTTAAAGTGACTGGTTATTTACCGCTGTAGAAAAAGGCAATTTCCTTTTCTTTTAGAGGCGCGAAACCAGCATCAATTAGCTTTTGGTCTAGTTCAGTTTGGGGAATATGTTTAGCACCAATACGAACAATGCGAGAACGCATGGTGTTAGATACACCACTACGCTGTCTGTTCGCTTCTAAAGCCATAACTTGTGCATACAATTCTAACTTAGCGGGAGGAATAGGAGAACCATCAAAATCAATTCCTTTAGCGATCGCTTGGTCAATAGCATCAGCACCTGTGGTAGTTTCAGTAGTCATGGTAAATCATTTTCAAAGATAAGATATAGAACCATTTTACCACCTATAGGAGTCCGGTTTGATTCCTAAATTTATTTGTTTAAGCCGTATTGTGGGGTGGGTTACGCTACGTATCTATTCAAAAATGAAATGGGAATGTGTCTTAGCTTATTTAAACAAGTTACCAAGAAAGCATAGATAAGAAAAAAGGATTTTTACCAATTACCCATTACCC
>NZ_KE384623.1:25569-29652 GCF_000426905.1 Dolichospermum circinale AWQC131C | reverse complement strand
AATTACCCATTACCAATTACCCATTACCAATTACCCATTACCAATTACCCATTACCAATTACCCGCATAAATGCTAAAATCCTCAATTAGAAATTGAGGATATTTTCATGCCAGTTGTAACTAACCCAATCAAGTTTGGCACAGATGGTTGGCGCGGTGTGATAGGTGAGGAGTTTACCTTTGAACGCCTGGCGTTAGTAGCAACCGTAGCAGCCAAGGTTTTACATAATACTTACTTTTCCGAGGTAGGTAGCCGGACAATTATTATCGGTTATGATCGCCGATTTATGGCGGAAGATTTTGCTCGTGTTGTCGCTAATGCTGTTACCGCAGTGGGTTTTGATGTCCTGTTTAGCGAAACTTCAGCACCAACTCCGGCTTATAGCTGGGCGGCTAAAGAACTCAAGGCTTTAGGGGCGCTAGTTGTGACAGCGAGTCATAATCCGGGTAGATACTTAGGATTAAAAGTTAAAAGTGCCTTTGGTGGTTCAGTTCCACCGGAAGTTACACAAGAGATAGAAGCTTTATTATCAGAAAAAGTGCCACCAGTAGGGATTCCAGGTAAGGAACATAGCTTTGATCCTTGGCCGAGTTATTGTCAGGCATTAGCGGGTAAAGTTGATATTGACAAAATTAAACAAGTTATCGCTGCTGGTAAATTAACAATATTTGTGGATGTCATGCACGGGGCTGCGGCTGGGGGACTAGCGCGACTCTTAGGGTCACAGGTTCAAGAAATCAATAGTGAACGTGACCCTTTATTTGAAGGTGGTGCGCCGGAACCTTTACCAAAATACCTGTCACGACTATTTACAGTCATCAAAAACCATCACCAAAGCAATAAAGCTGGTTTAACAGTAGGTTTGATATTTGATGGCGATTGTGATCGCATTGCAGCGGTAGATCAAGATGCTAATTTCCTCAGTTCTCAAATTTTAATCCCCATCTTAATTGACCACCTGACCCGGCGGCGCAACTTTCAGGGGGAAATAGTCAAAACTGTGAGTGGGTCAGACTTAATGCCCCGTGTAGCCGCCTTACATAACCTTTCTATCTATGAAACCCCTGTAGGTTATAAATACATTGCTGACAGAATGTTAACTACACAGGTATTGCTAGGTGGTGAAGAATCTGGTGGGATTGGTTATGGTAGTCATATTCCCGAACGTGATGCTTTATTATCGGCGCTGTATGTATTGGAGGCTGTGGTAGAATCAGGGTTAGATTTAGGCGAATATTATCGTTATTTACAACAACAAACTGATTTTTCATCGGTCTATGATCGTATTGATTTACCTTTAGCGAATATGGAAGTGAGAGGGCGACTATTACAACAGTTACAATCTCAGCCTTTAACAGAAATTGCGGGTAAACAAGTCATCGCTTGTCAAACTATTGATGGTTATAAATTCCGTCTGGCTGATCAAAGTTGGTTAATGATTAGATTTAGCGGTACTGAACCAGTTTTACGGCTTTATTGTGAAGCAGCAACAATAGAACAAGTTCAGAAAACTCTAAATTGGGCAAAAACTTGGGCTGAATCAAATTAATGGGTAATTGGTAATTGGTAATTGGTAATGGGTAATGGGTAATGGGTAAAATCTTTACCTTTTGCCTTTTTCCTGACAACGGACAACGGACAACGGACAACGGACAACGGACAACGGACAACGGACAATGGACTAATGAATAATGACTAAATTACTCGTAGTAGCGACAGGAAATACCGGTAAATTACGGGAAATGCAAGCTTATTTAGTTGATTCTGGTTGGGAATTAACTATAAAACCGGAAAATTTGGATGTGGAAGAAACAGGGGAGACCTTTGCGGAAAATGCTTGTCTCAAAGCCTCGGAAACTGCTAAATTTACGGGTAATTGGGCGATAGCCGATGATTCTGGTTTGGCGGTAAATGCCCTGAATGGTTCGCCTGGGGTGTATTCTGCTCGTTATGGAAATAATGATACAGAACGGATTGGTAGATTATTAAGAGAATTAGGTGATGAAAAAAATCGTCAAGCTAGGTTTGTGTGTGCGATCGCAGTTGCCAATCCCCAGGGAGAAATAGTAATTCAATCTGAGGGTATTTGTCAAGGTGAAATTTTATTTGCACCTTCTGGAGATGGTGGTTTTGGTTATGATCCGGTTTTTTATGTCCCAGAAAAACAATTGACTTTTGCCCAAATGACAACAGATTTGAAAAAGTCAATTAGTCATCGGGGAAATGCTTTCCAGGCTTTAGTTCCCCAGTTAAGGAAATTAATAATGTAAACCTATTATTTCTCATCCTAAAATTTGTATGGTTTTTTATGTCCTCCTTTCCCGATGATTAGCAGCTTGTAATAATAAAGACTCAGCAAAAGCGATCGCTTGATTTGCGGATTTACCACCAGCTAACTGTGCTAATTCTTCTCGACGGGTAGTTAAATTATCCAAACTTGTGACTCTGACAACTGTTCGCTGTTCATCATTACTATTTACGGCTTTATTAATCACTAATTTAGCGACGCGAAAATGACGATCTGCCATAGCTGCAATTAAAGGTTGATGAGTTACACATAACACCTGATGTCCTTGACTAATTTGATGCAATTTTTCTGCTATAGCCTGGGCAACTCTACCAGAAACTCCGACATCAATTTCATCAAAAATAAAAGTTCCCACTTCATTTCCTTGGTGAAAACAAGATTTTAAGGCTAATAAAAATCGGCTCATTTCTCCACCCGAAGCAATTTCTGTTAATGGTTGAATAGGTTCACCGGGATTAGGACTAAACATAAAAGTAATTTTATCTGCACCTGCTGATGTGGGGGTAGTGGGGACAATTTCTACTTGAAATCTTACCTTATCCATGGCTAGGGGCTTGAGTTCAGTTAGTAACCGAGATTCTAGATCAGCCGCAGTTTGATGACGTAATTGACTTAATTGTTGACTGAGATAATGAAGTTTTTGTAAATATAATTGTTCTTCTTGTTCCAAGGTTTCTATAGATTGTTCATGATTATTTAATACAGCTAATTCATCTTGGATACGTTGATAATAAGACATCGCTTCTGTTAAAGTTGGACCATATTTACGACAAATTTGTTTTAATTCCCGTATCCGTTCTTCTACTTCTTCTAACCGCTGGGGATCTGCTTCCAATCCTTCTCCATAAATATTAATTTGTCTACCCACTTCCATGACTGCTGCGACTGCATCCCGCACCAATTCTAATAAAGATTGGAGTTGAGAATCATACTCTATCATTTGAGTTAATATCATCTCTCCATCGGCTAATAAATCAGCGGCCGTGGGAGTTTCCTGATCATCTTGATATAAAGCCTGATAAACTTTGTAACTCATTTGTTGTAAATCAACAACATGATTCAGACGGTCTCGTTCTTGATTTAATATTTCCATTTCCTGGGGATCATCAAGATTAGCAGCACCTAATTCTTGTACCTGATATGTTAATAGATCTAATTGTTGTAACCTTTCCCGTTCTGATGTTCGGCGTTTTTCTAGTGCTTGACGTGCTTGTTGATATATACTAAAAGCAATGCTGACATTTTGGCGTTTTTGTAACAATAAATCACCACCATATAAATCTAACCAATCTCGAACTTGAGCCGATTGTCCTACTTTTACAGTTTGTCCTTGTGCTGTTATTTCTACTAAATGATCTCGCAATCCTCCCATTAATTGACGATTTACCAGCACTCCATTGACTCGTGATCTACTGCGAATATTACTACTGGTGGTGGCAATTTCTCGACTGATGATCACAGCATTATCATCTATTAAATCAATTTCTTGTTCACTTAACCAAGCAGCTAGGGGTGGGGTGACGCTAAAAGTTGCTTCTACCATAGCTCGATTTGTACCAGTGCGAATGACTCGACTAGAGACTTTACCACCCAAAACTGCATCAATGGCATCTAATATAATTGATTTTCCTGCCCCGGTTTCCCCTGTTAATACGTTCAAACCTGCCCCAAAATCCAATTCTAAATGATCAATTAAGGCAAAGTTTTCAATTCTTAGATATAGCAGCATTTACATAATCCTCAGATTGCAGATTTCCTGGTTTCCTCTGAATTA
>NZ_KE384623.1:19750-25333 GCF_000426905.1 Dolichospermum circinale AWQC131C | reverse complement strand
TACAGCACTTCCCGATGTTATGAGGTACAAGAACCCCACCCCCAACCCCCTCCAATATCAAAAATTTATCCTTTTCTTCCCCCCGCAGCGGGGGGATTGAGGGGGGTGCGAGGAGGGGGCTTATGATGTACCTCATAAGAGCGGAAACCCCTGTAAGTTATGTTATTCATCTTATTTGGTAATATTTGCCAAATTATGATTAGTTTACCATGAATTATACTTAATCAAGTTAACAAAATAAAACTTTATATTCTCAATGGTTGGCTTTTATCTAACACAGAATTTATTGTCTGGATTTTGAGCCTATAACTTAGTAATGATTATTCTCAGTATTAATTTTAGATATAATAACTTCCAGAACATACACTATAATATTACCACAAAATATGGAGATGTCAATACCCTAGTAAACTCGTTAGCTTATTGACCATATTCTCAATAATCTTGAGAATCAACCAGCTATATTCTCAATAAACATAGGGAGGCGATTTTTTTTCAAAAGGGACATTTAAAAAACTTATATATCTAACTGGATAAAAAACTAACAATTATGGACTAAATATTGCTAAATTAATAGAGGATGTAACTATTTAATCAAATATGGTATCTACACCTATAAAATTTGCCGATATTCAAAGTCATTGGTCGAGGGCATTTAGGGAACAGGGAACAGGGAACAGGGAAGAGGTTTTCGGCAACTTTACTTTTTGTTACATATTTCGGTTTTTTTCCGTTCACCTACTTAAATATTGCTACATTAATAAAGGATGTAACTATCTCCAGAAATATGGTATCTACTCCTATAACATTTTCCGATATTCAAAGTCATTGGTCGAGGGCATTTATTGAGGCCTTAGCCGCAAGGGGGATTCTTAAAGGGTATCCTGATGGAACTTTCCGCCCTAATAACCCTGTAACTCGGGCTGAGTTCGCGGCTATTATCGCTGCTGTTTTTTCCCCAGCGGTGAAACGTGAATATGCGGGTTTTGTGGATGTTCCTGATACCCATTGGGCGTTCAAGGCGATTAAAAAAGTTTATGAAAGTGGATTCTTGACAGGATATCCAAATAAGCGTTTCGGTATAGATGAAAGTATTTTTAAAGGTGATGTTTTAGTAGCCATGGTCAATGGCTTGGGAATTGCTGGTCAAGTTGACCTGGACTTAGTGAGTAAACTAGCGGAAATTTACCAAGATGGAGCTTTAATTCCTTATTATGGAATTAATCAAATAGCTTTAGCGACTCGCGTTGGTTGGGTAGTAAATTATCCCAATGTCAAAATCCTTAATTATAAAACAGCGGTTACTCGCGCGGATGTAGCGGCGGTAGTTTATCAAGGGTTAGTATATTTAGGAAAAGCGGAAAAAATTCCTTCTGCTTATATTGTTGTGCCTGGGGCTTTATCTCCAGCCCCTAATACTAATACTATCAAGGTCAGTCATCGGCGTGAGTTCCGAGGTGCTTGGGTAGCGTCTGTGTGGAATAGTGACTGGCCTTCTAAACCAGGACTGACTGTTGAAGAGCAAAAAGCAGAGTTATTAGCGATTATTAAACAGTTACAATCTTTGAATTTCAATGCTTTAGTTTTGCAGATACGACCAGAAGGTGATGCTTTATATGCTTCTGAATTAGAACCTTGGAGTGCTTGGATTACAGGAACTCAGGGAAAAGCACCAACACCATTTTACGATCCTTTGGAATTTGCGATCGCTCAATGTCATCAACGCAATATCGAAGTACACGCTTGGTTCAATCCTTACCGCGCTAGAGCCAATAGTCAAGTTTCTCCTGTCCGTCCCCACATTGCGGTGACTAACCCAGAAGTTGTTTATCAATGGGGTACTCAACAATGGATGGACCCAGGGGCAAAAATTGTTCAAGACAGAGCCTACAATGTGATTATTGATGTTGTCCGGCGTTATGATGTAGATGCTATTCATCTAGATGATTATTTTTACCCCTATCCCATATCTGGTAAACCCTTTCCCGATCATAAAACCTACGCTGCTTATCAAGCCCAAGGTGGTAAACTCAGTTTAGAAGATTGGCGACGAGAAAACGTTAATCAAATGGTATTGCGACTTTCTCAAGGAATTAAAGCCACCAAACCTGATGTTAAATTTGGTATTAGTCCTTTTGGTATTTATCGTTCTGGAGAACCTGCGGGGATTGTTGGGTTAGATGCCTATAATGTCCTTTATGCTGATTCTAAAAAATGGTTACAGCAAGGTTGGGTAGATTATATTGCGCCTCAACTCTACTGGCGTACTGACCAAACGAAACAAAGCTACGAGGCACTACTGCAATGGTGGACTAAAATCAATAGTAAGCAGCGTCATGTTTATGCCGGTAACAATCTAGGACAATTGGATGGTAAAACCTGGAAAAACAGCGAAATTACCAAGCAAATTCAGATTTCTCGGAATTTAGCGGCTAATTTGTCTTTGGGTAATATCTTTTTTAGTATGACTGGCATTCAGGAAAATCGTCAAGGCATTAGTGACGAGTTTAAAACCCATTATCCCACACCTGCCCTCGTTCCTAGTATGCCATGGAAAAGTTCCGTAACACCGACACCGCCCAAAAATCTCAAATTCCTTGATGGTAAATTAAACTGGCAACCAGGAGATAATAGGTCTGTGCGTGCTTGGAGTCTGTATGTTCAAAGTGGTCAGAATTGGACAATTAAACGCATTTTATCCGCTGGTACTACCTTTGCGACAGTTACACCCGGTACTTATGCTGTCTGCGCTGTGGATAGATTAGGGAATGAAAGTGAAGGTGTCATGATTACTGTAGCGTAGGTTTAGCAACCGCAAGCTAAATAAATGGAAGATAGTTCTTCCTTATCAAAATAAGGATAACATATTTAAAATGCTTTGTCAATACCTAAAAATCAGATCCAATCAAGCGTTTGTGGTGAAAACTAAAGCACAAATTTGATATTTTCTCTCGCCAGATAATCCTACTGAACTTCTCACCCGAACATAAATTAGATCTCCTCTAAATTTCTAAATACCTTCGATATTGGTAATTCTTGTACGCGGACGATTGAAAGGGAGTTTTTGCAAATTAACAGATTAACAGACAAGAAAAACTTATAGACATGAGGTTGGAGTGAAGAAAAATCCCATATTACTTAACCTAGAATATAGGCGATCGCTCTATTTTAGATTCAATGAGACTGTAACCATTTTTCTAAATCAGCCACAGCCACAAAATCCAACAAATCCTCACCCAAAGTTTCGATCTGTGTTAAAGATAACAGTTGAATTTGTGAACAGCACTGCTGAGAAATTCCATCTAAACGTCGATTTAATAATCGGATAACTAGGGATATAGCTTCTTGCTTGCGACCTTCTTCACGACCTTCCTCACGACCTTCTTCTTTTGCTTCGCGGATAGCTCTTGGTTCTTCTAAGTCAAGTCCTAACATGGTGATAATTTCCTTTCTGGTTAAGTTGGTAAATTTGTAAACAATGATCGTCGTAATTAAATCTATTATACCTGTTTCTGATTGTGTTTGTGCTTGTGCTAGTAAAAATCTGGCTGTGTCTATAGCTTCTGTACTAGTGATCCTTGATTAACCCACCCTACTGGATCGGCGATCGCATTAAAAATGGTTGAAAAGTTGTCGAAGTATGTCCACCCGACAGCCATTACACTACTAGCGATCGGATACTAATAATTAGGTCGCCGACACTGAATACTAGGATCTAAAAGCCGAGTAGAAAGGCACGACTGATATATGAATGAGTCATTACGCATCTTTTGCATATCCAGTTTAGACTTTTCAATTTTACCATCCGTATAACCCCAATCATAACAGTTACGACTGCGTTCATTTTCGTATGTATTGTTAAGTATACCTCCATTAAAACCCGCCGACCAACCACTAGAATAAGCTGTTTTCCTAGAGGAATGATTTTGACAAATTTGACTACTCTGATTGGAAGATTGAGCAATTAAAATAGTCTGACCTTTTCTGAAATTTTCCGTGTTAGTTGGGAGTTGATTAACTACAAGCAATTCTGATCTGTTTTGTGCTTGTACCAAGTTGATATTTCCGGCTAATACAGAAGTGATGACAGTCGTAGTCATCAACAACTTTTGAAATGTATTCATGAGTATTTCCTTTGAGTAAGATTTTCCCGATGTTAATTATTCTTTTGGCTGTAAACCTAATTCACAAAGTGTTTTTGCTTCATCAACAGAGTAATTTTGCTCCAACTCTATTTGTGGTTGTGAACACCAACCCTGTCTAAACCACTCGTAGGAACGTCTACCCCCAAACTCACGCCGATTGTCACTTTGTCTTTTATATTGACCTTCTGTGTGGGCGCTACATCCTTTGTCTCTCCAGTTTTTACCCTCTAGCCATCTTGTATCACTGTCACCTAAATCAACTAAATAACGTCCATTAAATTGGGAAACTGATTTAGCAACATATTTTTTACTTATCAAACGTTGAACACATTCAGCTAGATTGCTTTTTTGACACTGTGCTAATGCAGCATCGGGTGAAATGCCTAAATTTGTATATTGAGTGATACATTGAATAACTGCTGCATCTTGAGCTTGAACCAATGTTTCACCCAGGGGAAGGCTAAGAAATGATCCTATGGTTGTAGCAGCGATAATGAGTTTAGATAACTGATTCATGGTAATGTCCTGATATAAATAGTAAAAGGCTAAACAGGATAACTTTTGATAGCGATCTCATTATACCCACCGGTGGCGATCGCTCACATTACACTACCTTTTTATGTAAAGTCCCAAATCACCGAGGCTATTCCCGTCAGAGTAGCATTGTATTTTATTAATCTTAGTTAGCACACAAATCTCTTTTAATAGACTAAAAACTCTAATTGAACCATTGGAAAGGACTTGATAATCCCATTTATAGGATGAGCCAATTAGACCAGTTTTTAGCTTTTGGTAATCATGAACTTTGCCATTTTTTTGAAAGACTCTATATTTAGAAATGTATTCATTACTAAGTCCCACATTGTACCATATTCCTATATAATTTGGCTTGGCTGCAACGGGAGTGCTGTGAATATTCCACCCAAATATCGAAACTATGACGGTGGTAGTCATCAGTAATTTATGGAACTTTTTCATGATAATGTCCTTAATTACTAAACACCAAGAAAAAGTTTTATCTAGGATTGTAAATTGTACAGCACAAATCAATAGATTTACCAGGAACACGCTTGGGTGTACTGTAACCTATAGATTTATAAGAGTTAGAACCTACTACTTGAACAGTCACAGATATGTCTTGTTTGAGATTTTTAATTGTGATCCAATTTGCAAAAGGATTAAAATTTCCTTCTGAAGATAGGTTTTGATTTAGCAACTCTGGTTTTACATTATCTATCTCTATCCTAATATCACCAAAAGTGTAATTACTATCTCGACGAAGATTAATCTTTCCTTGTTGTCTAAGTTTGTGGATTGCATTAACGGCAAACTGAACCGTATCACTAATACTAGGTTGAGATTGAGCAATTAAGATACTTTTATCTTTTATAGAATCTATCGCTTTAAATTCTCGACTGTTTTGTGCTTGAGTGCTGTG
>NZ_KE384623.1:18936-19688 GCF_000426905.1 Dolichospermum circinale AWQC131C | reverse complement strand
CAGTAATTTATGCAGCTTTTTCATGGTAATCTCCTAATTTATTAAACACTGAAAGAGAGTTTTGCAAATTAACAGACAAGAAAAACTCATAGACATGAGGTTGGAGTGAATAAAAACCCCATATCACTCAACCTAGAACATAGGCGATTGAGTAGCGTGCCTTAGTCGATCTTTGAGTTTATTATCTTCCTTTTATTATTCCTGCTCGGCAATTTGGACAAGTAATTGTGCCGCTAAAGCCATTTTTCCCGCCTCCAAATCTTTCAAAACAGCTACTACATAACTGGTATTGACAGTTGCGACATTTTAGCCATGTATAGTCTGTTGAAATTCCACAACTCCTACAAACAGCCATATTTTTCTCCTCTTAATCCTATAAAAGATGGTGCTGGGCTTACTTTCGTCAAACGAACTTACGACTTGCAACGATATTCTCTGCCCAAGAATGACAAAATACGATTTTGATTTAAAGCATAACTTTCACTCCTATTTGGAAGTGAATTCCGGGGAGAAAAATCGATCATTTTATAACCATTTGTCAGTTGAACTGTACCTGACGAAGAATTAGGAGCAGCCCATTTGTAAATATCCATGTTTCCTAAACCGTATACTATATTCAATGTGCCATTACTTTGAAAAACAACACGATTTGTCGCACGAGTAGTATTTTGTACCCAATCACAAACTAACGGGTGAGTTTGACCTTTTCTGAAGTTTTCCATGTTAGTTGGGATTTGTGCTTGAGTGCTGTA
>NZ_KE384623.1:0-18874 GCF_000426905.1 Dolichospermum circinale AWQC131C | reverse complement strand
CAGTAATTTATGCAGCTTTTTCATGGTAATCTCCTAATTTATTAAACACTGAAAGAGAGTTTTTGCAAATTAACAGACAAGAAAAACTCATAGACATTAGGTTGGAGTGAAGAAAAACCCCATATCACTCAACCTACAGGCGATCGCTCACATTACGCTATCTTGGTCAATTAATTCATTGTTTGGTTAAACGAGTACCTGTGTCCAAATTTAGCAAACCATCTGGAGTTATTTGATATTTTCTCTCACCAGATAATCCTGCTGAACTTCTCACCCGAACATAAATTAAATCTTCCGTACGTTTCCAAATACCTTCTATATTGGTAATTCTTGTACGTGGACGGGTGTAACCACTGTTAATGAAAGATGAGCATTTTTCTAGAAAATCCCCACTGTCATAAAAGAACGAAATACAGTCTTGCTTTATTCCTACATCACTGTCATTCTTAGTTGAATTATAAGTAGCAATTAATTTGGGGCTATTTTGTGCTTGACTGCTGTGAATATTCCAAGCAAATATAGAAACTATCACGGTAGTAGTCATCAGTAATTTATGCAGCTTTTTCATGGTAATCTCCTTAATTACTAAACAGTAAGAGAAAGTTTTATCTAGGATTGTCAATCCTACAGCACAAATCAATAGGCAAATGTGGGTGATTCTATTAAATGTTGAACTTTGAATTGATTGATTCCACTTATTTTTGTAAAACAACACCAGTGCCATATTTCTCACCATTCATACCTCCAGGAAGACCATCTTCAAGAAAATAGTATTTTTTACCTGTGGCTGAATCTTCAATAACTTTAGGTGAAACCGTAGTACATTGATCGAATCCTGACGGATTAGGAGGTCTACCAGGTAGAGGGAAATTAAAAATTGGTTTAGCTGCAACACACCGACCAAAAGATACTGGAATGTAGCAACCTCCTGTTTGGACTACAGAACCAGGAATACTGGGTTTCAGCCTAGTTGTTCCCTCGCTATCCCGATAACATCTGTATGTAGTACGAGATTGCGCTTTAGCTATATTTACATTCCAACCAAACATAGAAACTATGACCGTTGTACCAATCAATAATTTATGGAACTTTTTCATGGTAATGTCCTTGATTACTAAAAGTTGAAAGAAAGAGAGTTTTTGCAAATTAATAGATAGGAAAAATTGAAAGTGAGTTAGGTTGGGATCAAGAAAAATATCATATTACCCAACCGACAAAACAAAGAATGGTGTTAGGTTTCCTTTAGTTAACCCAACCTACAACTAAAACTTGATTTTCGGCTCTTGACACACACGACTAGGATTGTTTAGTCTACTGGCAAGACAAGATATATATAAACTATTCTCATCTGAGTCTCTTTTTGCAGATGTCATCAATCCATCTGAAAAACCCATGTTGTAGCAGCGACTACGGTTTTCACCTTGATAAGAATTATTGGGTTTACCTAGATTAAAACCATCTGACCAACCGCTATCATAAGCAGTTTTGAAGGAAGAATCATTTTTACATTCACTTTGAGAAAGATTAGATTGTGCTTGAGTCACGCTAATATTCCACCCAAATATAGATCCTATTACGCTAGTAATTATCAACAATTTATGAAACTTGTTCATGGTAATCTCCTTAATTACTAAAACCTAAAAGATTGTTTTTACAAATTAACAGACAAAAAAACTTGTAGAAATTAGGTTGGAGTGAAGAAAAATCCCATGTCACCCAACCTAGAAGATAGGATATCTTAACCTACTAGCATCCCTCAGATGAAGCAAGACAATTGCTTTCACCTAGACTTTTTTGGTCAAGTTCTCGTTGTTTGCGCCAATAAGAATCCATTTCTTCTTTAAATCTTTGCTGCGATCCATTGCGGGGAGGATTCTGTCTATAATATCCTTCCCTTGGGAAAGAAGGATTTTGGGGTGCATATTGATTTTGCCTACATTCTGCGGGAATTGAGTTTGCTGCTGCTGTAGGATTAGCTCCTATCGCTAGACCAAATAACGCGCCAATTGCCGATCCAGTGCAGTATGCTGGTAGAGATTGTGCTTGAGCTATATTTACATTCCAGCCAAGCATAGAAACCATTGCTGTTGTACCCACCAATAATGTATGAAACTTGTTCATAGTAATTTTTCCTCCTGATTTATATTTTCGTTTCTTGCTCATAATTAAAGCATTGATTTTTGCGGAGACTAGACAAATTGAATTAATTTCTTAATTAGTTCTGATATCACTGTAACTGTTGAAAAAAAATCAAGTGGATTAGCTAAATTCCATAAGTGCATGAAAAAATTTTCAATCAAGACCACAAAAATGGAACAATTATAGATTTTTTCTCAAGGGGTGTGTAATATCTTTTCGCACACAGGTAATTCCTTTAAATCTTGGGGGTGAGAGATAAAATAATCACTCAGCCGATGACATCCCCGTGCAAGCAATTCATCTAGTGTTTCTACACGCCATAATCGTGCCGTTCCATCACTTGCACCGGAAACAAGATATTTACCATCAGGACTAAAAGCTATAGTGCTGACACCCCTGCGATGTCCCCTAAATTCTCTAACCACATTCCCCTTCAAGTCCCAAAGTCGGATAGTCCTATCATTTGAACCAGTAGCGATAAGTTGACCATCAGGACTGAATACCACACTATTAACACTTCCTCCGTGTCCTTTTAACGTTCTAATTAGATTACCTTTGAGATTCCAAACACGGGTTGTACCATCTTCTGAAGCAGTAGCAACAAGTTGATCATCAGGACTAAATGCTACACTACGAACATCCTTTTTATGTCCTTTTAATTTTGTGACTACTACATTTCTTTCAATATCTAAAACTACAGCCAGTACCAAATCTTTACCTTGAATACCCTCTAAACGACCACCTGCCCACGATAAACCCATAGCTAAAAGTTTGCTATCATGACTAAAATTTATAGTTAGAAATATATTTTTTTTAAACCTAAACTGTTTTAGTAAATTTCCTTTAATATCCCAAAGTTTTACAGTATCGCCCATGGGAACGGTCGCAATCAATTTTCCATTAGGACTTAAAACCATGTCGTTAATCTCATCGTCATAAGCCTTAAATTCTCTAATTAAACTACCTTGACGATTCCAAATCCGAATTTTTTTATCCCATGAACTCGTAAATAACAACTGACTATCTGGACTAAATGCTATACTCGTCACCCAATCTTGATCTCCTTCTAGTTTAACTATTAAATTACCCTGAAGATCCCAAACACGACCAGCTTGATTTTCTGAAGCAGCTGCAATTAAATTACCATCCCGATTAAAGGTTATGCTTCCTTTACGAACTGGCGACTGTGCATATTCTCTAGTTGCAATTAAATTACCATCCCGATTAAAGGTTATGCTTCTAACATTAGGCCAGTGTTCTTTAAATTCTCTTATAAAACTGCTCTGAAGATCCCATACACGAACAGTTTCATCATCTGAGGAACTAAAGATAGAAAGACCATCTAAACTAAAAGCTACACTTTTAACACTTTGCTCGTGTCCTTTAAATTTCTCTATTAAATTGCCTTTAAGATCCCAAAGTCTAATCGTATTATCATCTGCACCACTAGCAATAAACTGACCATTAGGACTAAAAACTACACTATTTACACCTTTTTGATGTCCTTTAAATTCTTCTATTAAATTGCCTTTAATATCCCAAAGTCTAACTGTATTATCATTTGCACCACTGGCAATAAATTGACCATTAGGACTGAAAATTACACTTTTAACACTTTGTTGATGTCCTTTAAGTTCTTTGATTAAATTGCCTTTAAGATCCCACAGTCTAACCGTATTATCATCTGAAGCACTAGCAATAAATCGACCATTGGGACTAAAAGCTACACTATTTACACCTCCTTTATGTCCTTTAAATTCTCTGATTAAATTGCCTTTAAGATCCCAAAGTCTAATGGTATTATTTCTCATTCCTGTAGCTAAAAGTTTAGCATCAGGGCTAAAAACCATACTTAAAAGTGGACTAAAAAAGAAACCATAACTATTCCTAAGAACTTCCTCAAAAACTTTAAACTCAGCTAATAATTTACCATCAAAATCTAAAATTCTGGTAGTGTTATCCATAGCAACAGTCGCTAAAATCCGACCCTTTGAGCTAAAAGCTACTTCCCTAACACTATCTTTCCCAAACTCACTTTTTAATCGAGTTATTAGATTACCTTGCAAATCAGTAATATCAGTTGTATCACCAAATGTGGAAATAAAAGCCAGGTGTTGATTATTAGGAATAACTACAAATTTATAAGTGTAAGGAATATCACCAAAACGATTTTTCTCACGGCTATAATCTAGGATATTATGTAAAGCATTTAAAGGACTGATAGCCGGATATTGATCTAAACTGCTATTTCCAACTAATTGTTTTAACTCTTGTCCAATTTTCATTGACTCAATTAAAAGCGTAATTTGATCTTCTGTATCTGATAAAAATCTGCGAATGATATTAGTTCCTTCTCGCTCTAATTGTGTTCCCTTAATAGCTACTTGTCGCAATTGTTCTGCTCTTTGTAAACTTCTGACAGACTGTTCTAGTTTTTGACGATTCACTTGCAGGTTAAGCTCAATTTTTCCTAACTCATTTTGATTTTTCTGATTTTCAGATTCCGCTTTTTGCTTTTGTTTTAAAATCACCTGACGCTCTTGTTCTAAAGCTGTTTTTTGTACTTGAAATTCTTCAACCTGTTGTTGAGCTTTATTTCTATCTATTTCCAACTGCTTCAAATTACCTTGAACAAAAAGTAATTGTTGATTTGCTTGTTTGGCACGTAACTCGATTTGACTGCGTTCTTGACTCACACGAGTTATCTGTTTTCCAATTCTATCTCGTTCTTTTTTTGTATTAATTAACTCCCGGTTTGCTTGATTAGCTTTTTGAGATTCCCTTTCAGCTTTAGTACCTTGGATAAACGCAAAAATTAATGTACCAGTTAATACTAATAAACTAGCAGTTATAGAAACAATTAATAACCTGCGGGCTTTTTGCTTTTCCTGTTCTGCTATCTTTCTATCTTGCTCTGCTGCTTGTTTAGCACGCTCTAAAATTTGTTTTGCTTCATTTTCTATTGCGAGTTGTTTACCAAATTCAAGGGACTGTTCAGTTAATTTACTATCACTTAAAAATTCTTCATCATCTTTACTAATACTTTTATTCTGTTTCCAAGCTAACGCGTGAATCAGAACTTCTCCGGTTAATAGATAAGCTTTATTTTTACCAGAATTTAACCATAAATTAAAAGACTGATAATAAGGTCGTATACTATCTAACTGTTCCCCAACCCAATCTTGATTAAAAATTTCTTGATAAATAGGATTAAAAACTTCTAAACCTCCATTCCTTCTAACTACTAAACCAGACAGTCTTAGTTCTGACTCAAATTCTTTTTCTTTACCCATAAAAGTTCCATGCTTGAGAATATATTGATAAATTTCTAATAATTTTCCAACCCGGTTTTCATTAGCAATCAATCTAGTTTTAATTTGATCAAAATGTTGATAGTCATGGTAATTATTGATAATTTGAGAATAGACAAATTGCCCAATAGTTGCTTTTTCTTTTCCCTCAGATACTTCAATATCTGACTTAACTAATAAGTCACACACAGTTTGAGTTAAAAAAGGTTGTCCTCCAGTCCAATATAAAACTTGTTTTAATGTTTCATTTTGGTTACTAGCTAATCCCTTTAATCCTTCAGCCAAAACTAAACTTTCATGAAACTCAAAGCCATTTAATTCCACAGCTTTACCAATATTAAAAGGACTCTCTACTGGATTTTTAATTAAGTCACCTGGAGTCGCTACTCCTAACAAGCAGAAAGTTAATCTTTGGTAATTTATATTTTGATTTCTCTGGATTATAAAAAAATCTGATTAAGGCAAAAAAATTATCTCGAAATGGTAAACTAAATGAGCAATCAATTTCATCTATGAAAATTACAATTTTCTTTTGAACTGAAGTTAATAATTCATGGAAAACAAAATTATTTAACAATTGACTAGGTGATAGATATGATCTTGATTCTATCCAACTACCTAAATCTATTTCTATTTGCTGTTCTAAAGAAATTGCATTCAAGAGATTGTAAATAAATGAAACATACCATTCCTGCTGAGTAAGTTGAGTTCCAATACCTTGTAGGTCAATGTCAATACAAAAAAATCCTTCTTTTTTTAACTTATGTTGAGTTTGATCTTTAATTGAAGATTTCCCCATCTGACGACTGTTAAATACATAGCAGTATTCCCCTTGCTTTAATAAATTAAGTAATTCTGTATCTGCTGTTCTCATCACATAACTAGGACTATTTGTTGGTAATGTCCCTCCAACTTTATAGAATGAACTACCCATTTTTCTATCCTCCGATAATAAATAGAGTTTCTAAAGAAACGTAGTAAAATATTCCCGGTATAGCTGACATCTAGGTTCAACTTTGTTATCTTTTTTTGTGACTAAACCAATACTATATAGTTGGAAGGTTTCTATTGGATCTAATTGAACTGGGGTAAAACTATGAATAACTCTCTTTAAACTCTCTGTAAGATGAGAATCACGAATAATTTTCAGTAATCTACCTAAATGATTACTATAAATTCCTTCATTAGTAGCAGCTTTACTTAAGATTTGTGTTAATGTCATTTCTTCATGACTGATATGATACATAGCCAACCTAACTAAAAAAGGATGTCCACCTATTATTTCTTGTAAACTTTTCACTTGAATAAGCTGCCAGTTAAGACCGTACTTTAAAGATAAATTTTGAATTTCTTCTGTATTAAACTCCCTTAATTCTTGTGGGTTACCTACATTATATAATGAAGACAAATTTAACTGAAATAAAGGATATCTATCGGTAGAATAGGCTAAAATAAATGCTAGTTTACGCCATATTTGATTATTTTTAGCATTTTCATGTCTAGTTCTTAGCCAAAGCAGAAAGTCTTGTAATTTGCGGTCAGGAAAAATTCTATGCAGATTGTCAATACCTAAGAAAATGATATTTTGACAATTGGGAAAAATGAATTTTTCAAAAATATTAGTACAATTAACATTGTTACCTAAAAATGGTTGCCACTGTTTTTCTAAATAGTCGTTAATATCTAATCCTAATTGGTTGCTGACATTGGCACAAAACCATCGGTAAAATATATCTTTATTTAAGACTTGTTCATCAGCATCATCTAAGTTTATATAGACAACTTTTGCTTTGATATTTTTTATGTATTCATGATGTAATAATCGGTTCATTAGTGATGTTTTACCCATTTGAGCAGGAGCTTTAATCCGTAATAAAATAGCTTCTTCTGCCACTTTTTGAATATAACTCTCACATTTTTCTTCTATAGGATGGCGATATTGATAATAAAGAGAGTTAGTTGCACCAGATGGAAATTGTGTGGTTTCTAATAGTTCAAATTGCTTTAGGGTTGTAGATGAAACTAATTGAGGACGATACCTAACAAATTGTTTTATTACTTCTTGTAAATCAACTGATTCAAATTGTTCACAAATTGTTCTTAAATGATGAGATAAGTTACTTTGATCTATTAATTTTTTACCTGATTCTAAATCTTCTAGTATTGTGCGTTTACTTCTAGGAAGTTTATCTCTTTCGTTACCTGCATAAACTTTGCGGTCAAACCAAACCGTTACATCTCCCCGTATTGCGTTATGTGATTTGCCTTTTAAGATCCGGTGTAAAATTCTCCTTTGAATTGGGGTCAATTCTTCTTCATAAATACGTTCAAATAATTCTTGGTTCATCACTACTTACTGGTAAATAGACTGATAATAATTCTATCATCAAATACTTGATTTGCATAGGATTTTCCTAATGTTATTCTTTCGGCTCGAAGTTGACGCAATTTTTCAGAAATTCGCGGGGGATTATTTTTTTGTTTTTCTCGCATTTTGTGTCCCCACTCTAGCCAATTCGTAAGGTACTCATCAACCTCTTCTTTGTTATGAAGATAGTAGAAAATTGTGGCATAAACCTGTTGTAAGGTTAATGATATAGCAATCCTACCCCAACCTTGAGAAAATACGTAGATAAAAATCCTTGTTTTATAAGCACTTGAGTCTTATTGAACTCTCACGTATCATTTAGGATTGCTATATCTAGCATATACTCGATTTGTTCATTGCTGATAGTTGTAGGATAATGAGTCAACCAAATTTCTCGACTGATTTTTCTGAGTGTTTCCAAATCTGTATCTAATAACTGAGAAATGGTAATTAATGGATCATTCATAGTGAGAATTAGAACCTAATGAAAATGAAGTAAAATAATTTCCGAACTGACAAACTTAATTTACCATTTAATTGACTATCGTTACCAAAAAAATATATAATATATACTAATTTACATAAATCATCACCAGGAATAACTCTATGAGTTACTACATTGCTCCTAGTTTTCTTGATAAACTTGCAGTACATATCACCAAAAACTTCTTAAACCTTCCTGGGATTCGAGTTCCTCTAATTTTAGGTATTCATGGCCGCAAAGGAGAAGGAAAATCCTTTCAATGTGAGTTAGTTTTTGAAAAAATGGGTATCGGGGTAACTTTAATATCTGGGGGAGAATTAGAAAGTCCAGACGCTGGAGATCCTGCGCGGTTAATTCGGTTACGATATCGAGAAACAGCAGAATTAATCAAAGTCCGGGGGAAAATGTGCGTACTGATGATTAATGATTTAGATGCGGGTGCGGGACGTTTTGACGAAGGAACTCAATATACAGTAAATACTCAATTAGTAAATGCTACATTGATGAATATTGCTGATAATCCCACAGATGTACAATTACCAGGAAGTTATGACTCAAATCCTTTATGTCGTGTCCCGATTATTGTCACAGGAAATGATTTTTCTACCCTCTACGCACCATTAATTCGTGATGGGAGAATGGAGAAATTTTATTGGGAACCTAACCGAGATGATAGAATAGGAATTGTGGGGGGAATTTTTACCGAAGATGGACTTTCACAAGCAGAAATTTCACAATTAGTTGATACTTTTCCCCAACAATCTATTGACTTTTTTAGTGCTTTGCGTTCCCGGATTTATGATGAGCAAATTCGTAATTTTATCCATCAAATCGGTTTTGAAAATGTCTCTTTGCGAGTTGTCAATAGTTTGGAGGGACCACCAGCATTTAAAAAGCCAGATTTTACTCTCTCTCATTTAATTGAGTCGGGTAAATTTATGGTTAGTGAACAAAAACGGGTGGAAAATTCCCATTTAGTTGATGAATATAATCGTTTAAATCGAGGTAAAGGTTATCAAGTTGCTGCTCCTGTTGTCGAAGTTCCAGTTAGTAAACCTATCAATAATCAAGCCAATCATTTAAGTTTAGAAACTCAAGAACAAGTTCGACAAATTTTAGCTCAAGGTTATAAAATTGGCATTGAACACATTGATGAAAGACGTTTTCGTACAGGTTCTTGGCAAAGTTGCGGTTCTTTTTTTAATATTGATGCCCATGCCGATGCTATTTCTAATTTAGAATCTTGCTTATCTGAATATAGGGGTGAATATGTGCGTCTAGTAGGAATTGATCCACAAGCAAAACGACGAGTAGTAGAAACAATTATTCAACGTCCTCATAGCAAGTAAAATGATCCTATGGTTGTAGCAGCGATAATGAGTTTAGATAAGTGATTCATGGTAATGTCGTGAATAACGTGAATAAATAGTTAAAGGCTAAAGCGGATAATTTTTGATAGCGATCGCTCATATTATATCATGTCCGCTTAAACACTTACGATAAAAATAATGCTGATATTTGGGGATACAACAACTCGGCACATTCCATATCGTAACTAATTTCGCGGACATGATATTACACTACATTATTACGAGTTATCTAACACACGGTCGGGTGCAATGATTTGTTAGACTTCAAATTCGATTACAGTAGCAATGGAAGCTATAATTTCCAGCATTGTAATTTCAGAAATGCTTCCTAATTTACGAATAAACCTTTGTAAATCCACCCCCCTTAGTTGAAGAGTATCAATTGCAGAATATTTATTCAATCTATTGATACTGTTAGGTTCAATTTTAACGTGCCAGAAATTTGATGAAAAATATGTTTTCCAGTCTGTAATAGGAGCAATAAGCTTGATAGGAAGCTTTCCTACTGAATCGGAACTGATGACGACAGCAGGACGCACTTTTTTGATTTCTGCACCAACAGTAGGATCGAAGTTGACTAACCAAATTTCTCCACGTTTTGGCAGATCAGGGTTAATACTCAATGATGTCACCTGCCATTAACTCTTGCCATTCAGAATCTTGTTGATAGTGAGAGAGCATTATATCAGCTTGACTTTCGAGAATATTCCTACGTTCAGTCATTGGTAACTTCAGAAAAGCAAGACGCTGTTTTAAGGATGGAGAGATATCTTCGGTGGTACAAGAATGAGAACTAACTTCTTCAACCAAAATAACTACTTCAACAGTTTGTCCTACAGTCAGATCTGGAGATTGAATTTCAATTCTATTTCCTGGTAGGACTTTTGCTGTTGTGTACAAAGTTGATTTGACCATTTTTAGCCCTTTGTTTAAGTATTTTTATTGTACTTTATAATATTTGGCGATCGCACTTAAACTCACAGATTCAATCAATGTGCATGGTGCGTTCCCCAAAAATCTATTGGTGGAGCAGTAGGACTTGCATTAGGGAACGCACCCTACGGCTACATGGCTTGAATTTAGTATAGCAATGTAGGCTTAAACTGGAGTTAAAAATAGGTCAGCTTCTGCCTGTCTTCTCCGTCTTAATCCTACTTCCACATTGCTACCAGGATTTCTGTATTTTAGAAAAGTTTCTTCAATTTCATCCCATTTTTTATCTCTCAAAACTCTAGTCATACTTTGGAAACGGGAATTACCATAAAAATTAGCACCTAAGTTATAACCAAAGCTTAATAAAGCACCCTGTTGGTTAGCATTTAACTCATCCCAAACAGGAATTTTTTGCAGAGGTGGGAGATAGCTATTCTCTAGCTGAAGCATCAATAAATCATCTGCTTCTTGTTGAGTGATGCTTTCACCTAATTTCCAGTTACTACCATCTCTTTTTTTTGTAGAACCCCAACCAATGGTGATAGGTAAATTACCAGTTCGGGGATCTGGATAAGCCTTTAAATAACAACCTTCAAATTTTTTGATCAGCGGAATTGCTGGCAGTGGTAGTTTTCCGGTGACACCACCAAAACCGTCTGTTTGAGGAGGTGGGGATGATACTGGATTTGTTGTTAATTGGTCAAGAGCATTATTTAAAGCATTCTGAGTATTTTTTCCGACTATTCCATCTGCTTCAAGCCCATTTTGACTCTGAAACTGTTTGACAGCCTTGATGGTATTGTTGCCAAAATCACCATCTATTGTCCCCGGATCGAAATTGAGTGCTTTTAAGATTTCTTGTAGTTGTTGAACTTTTGCGCCATTTGCACCTTGTTTGAGGATTTCACCAGTGTTGAGATTTAATTTACTAGGCATAACGGTATCCTGGTAACTTTAGTTTGATCAGTTTCGTAATTGAAAATGAGACCTGACTTAGTTGATTGTACAGTGTGACTATATGATCTGACAACGATTTTTACAAAAAAATACATAAGTTATCAAAATTATAAAAGTATATAAATTAGCGGGAATATGATCATAAATTATGATACTTTGTGATCAACGAAAAATTACTAATTGAAAATCCCATCCAAATATATGGCTTGGTTTGTCAAAATTGAAACTGGTAAGGTTGATAAGGCGACCTTTGACAAATATGTACCCGCCCACAAAGCCTACGTACAACAATTAATTGCGAAAGGACACAAAGCCAAAACAGGTTATTGGGCGCAAAAAGGTGGTGGTATGATGTTATTTGAGGCTGAGTCAATGGATGAAGCACAGGCAATAGTAACCGCTGACCCCTTGATACAGAACGATTGTGTCAATTATCAACTATTTCAATGGGAAATTGTTTTGGAATAATATACAAATTCTGAATTTTCGTGTTATGATGATCAAAGACCTGGATCTATGCAACTTCAACGCCCAAACCTTGTCAGGACCGGAAGGTAGCAGCAATAAGGGATGCTTGTGGTAGGCGTAGTCTCCGGGTCGCCTTACTTGTAGGAGCTTTCAGTAGCAATGCCTGGTTTTGGAGATATTGTACAAAAAGCTTTTTATCTCGGTGTTGGGTTAGCCTCCTACGCCAGTGAAAAGGCTGGGGGGAAATTAGCCGAACTGCGATCGCAAGTCCAAAAATTAGCAGATGAAATGGTGGCTAAAGGCGAGATGAACACAGAAGAAGCTCGCCGCTTCGTCGAGGATATGATGAAGCAAGCTCAACATGACTCAGTACCTGGAGAAGCGTATCAAAAGACACCTCCTTCCGAACCGCGTCGCATAGATATCCTAGAGGATGACGAAGAAGCAACTGGAAAAGAGGCGAAAAAAGAAAATAAAGATCATAATAGAGATTATGGCGATAATGTAAATCAGCTGCGGGATCAAGTGCGAGAACTACAGGAAGAGTTAAAAAGGCTGCAAAGAGAACCGTAAAAAACGATTTTTTACCTTCACAGTCAATTCTAAAAAATCACAGAATATCCCAAGTGGTTTTAAGTGTAATTACTTACCGTGTACTCTAGCAATTCCAGCCTGATGGCGTTAAGCTTCATGTTTTTAGCCAGTAAGGGCTTTAAGTTTATGGAACAGTGGCAAAAAGACTTAATAGACATGATCGAAACCGTGGCTGATGAAGTAGAGAAGTTCTTCCTGGGAATGAATGACATGGTAGATGCTTTTTTTGAGTTCGCAGAGGAAATTACTGAAGAAGTAGAAAGCACTTATGTAGCAGATGTTGATAACTTCGTTAGGTTGCGCGAACAATTTTTACAAGACTTAGCCGAACCAATTCTGGAAATTTACTGGGAACTAGAAGACATCACTGAAGATGTAGATCCCGGCTTTCCCTATGCAGTAGAAGCTACAATAGAAAAAAATGCGGCTTGTATTGGTTGTAGCCACTATCACGGACAGGTTTATGGTGGTAACTTGTTAGTTTGTGCTATGCACCCCCATGGTTGGGATGATCAAAATTGTCCAGACTGGGAAAAGCTGAGTAATTAAGCTATCAATCTGGGGAGAAATGTTAAAAACTGTTAAGTTAATAATTGTGAATCTCTACATTTCTTTTGACTAACACAATGAGTAACTTTGCACCTGAAACCCTAACCCCAGACATTCAAGAAATGAAATATGGTGAACGGGAAATTGCGGAAGGGAAACTAATTACCTTTCCGAATCCCCGCATCGGACGACGCTATGATATTAATATTACCTTACCAGAATTTACTTGTAAATGTCCGTTTTCCGGTTATCCTGACTTTGCGACCATTTATATTAGTTACATTCCAGATCAACGGGTGGTAGAGTTGAAAGCACTCAAACTTTATATTAACAGTTACCGCGATCGCTATATCTCCCATGAAGAAACAGCCAATCAAATTTTAGATGATTTTGTTGCAGCTTGTGATCCTTTAGAAGTGACTGTAAAAACCGATTTTACCCCCCGTGGAAATGTACATACAGTGGTTGAAGTTAAACATCAAAAAGGTGTTTAAATAAAGAAGCAGAGGCGTTTCATGGAACGTCTCTACAAGGATGATCAAAAACAGATACAGCTTATTACCATCAGGATGAAGTACACTTTGTGCGGGCATCTTGCCCGCACCACAAGATTGTTATCATTAATACAGCAAGTTTAGCTTGAGTGAAGTACACTTTGTGCAGGCAAGATGCCCGCACCACAAGAGTTTTATTATTAATATCTGTACTTCATAATACCGGGAACTGCTGTATCTAATTGATTATTAACTAAGTAGGTGAACGGAAAAAAAACCGACGTAAGTAACGAAAAGTAAAGTTTCCCTCTTCCCTGTTCCCTGTCCCCTGTTCCCTTGTCATAACGACAATTTTTCACCCCAACCTACTTAACTAGAGTATTACTATTACGTAAATAACCATTTTGTTGCGCTAATTTTTCTGCAATTAGTTTTTGATAAACCACTTCATAACCATCAGTCATTTTTTGAACACTAAAATTTTCTTCCACATATTGACGACAAGCGTAACGATTTAAATCAGCTACCCTGTCAAGAGAATTAATACATTCTTGCACATTCTTACAAAGGAAACCGGTTTTCCCGTTCACAATAACTTCCCGTGTTGAACCCAGTCGCATAGCAATTACAGGTGTTCCTGATGCCATTGATTCTACCATAACTAAACCAAAAGGTTCTCGCCAAGTAATAGGAAACAAAGTCGCATAAGCACCACCCATGAGGGCATTTTTTTGGATATGATTAGCTTCACCTAAATATTCAATTTGCTTACCATCAATATGTGGTTTAATTTTTTGCGTAAAATACTCCATATCTACCACATCTACCTTACCTGCTATTTTTAACTTCCAACCAGTTTTTTGAGCAATTTCAATTGCTAAATGGGGTCCTTTTTCGGGAGACATTCTTCCCAAAAAAGCTAAATAAGGTGGTTCTGTTGGTTGAGGATAAAATTCATAACTACTAACATCAATACCATTATAAACAGTGTCTACATAGTTTAAGCCTAATCTGGGTTCTTGCTGAGAATTAGAAATACTAACATAAGGCTGTTTTTTGCTATATTTAAAAATTTTCTCGTTATCTGGAGTAAAAATTCCATGTAAAGTGTGAACTGTAGGAGTTTTGACTAAATTGGCGTAAACTAGTGATCCTAGTCCTACATGAGAGTGAATGATATCAAAATTTTCTGCTTGTTCATAAACTAAACCTAACAGTAACATCTCATAAATACCAGGCTCTTTAATAGTAGGATCTAACCTTAAAGCGCGGGGATGAACTGATACTAACTTAGCTAAACTTAAAGAATCTCCTGATGCAAATAAAGTCACTTCATGTCCCCGACGGACTAATTCATCAGTTAATAAACTTACTACCAACTCTATACCACCATAAGCTGGTGGTGGTACTCTTTCCCACAATGGAGAAACCTGAGCAATTTTCATGATCAATCTCCTAAAATATCAGTTTTCTACTTCTAGTTAGTTGATGAATAGATGAAATAACTAACAGAGAAATAGCCAAAAATACCAAACCATCCTTATTTATAATTACTATTAGATCTTATGTTTTATATTTGATATTTTTTGTCTATCTGAGGTAATGTAAATGTCTGATACTTGAGGAATAAATTAGACATAATACACATGGTACAATAGTTATTTTTGGGATTTGGCGCTGGCAATAGAAGGGAAAAATAGTATAATGCCATACATTGGCTAGACTAATTTAAGACCAGGAAAAAAGATGATTAATTGTCTTAATTGTCTATTTTTTTTCTCAGAGAACCATATTGTCATATAATATGATCGGCAAATACTAGGTATATTAGGCGACATGAATATATACAAACAAATTAAAAAACCGCGTGTTTCATGGCTAGTAGTGTTTGCGCTGGTGGTATTTGTGTTTATGTACTTACCTATTTTGGTACTGGCTTTTTATAGCTTTAATCAGTCACCTTACAGCGCTAAATGGCAAGGATTTACCTTAGAATGGTACGGTAAATTATTTAGTGACGAACGGATTTTATCGGGTTTATATAATAGTTTATTGGTGGGTTTTTGTGCTGTGGGAGTTTCCGCAATTTTGGGAACATTAATGGCTGTGGGGTTAGCACGTTATGACTTTCCTGGCAAGAGATTATATCAGGGAATTGCTTATTTACCTTTATTAATTCCTGATATTGCGATCGCTGTTTCTACGTTAGTATGTTTATCAGCCTTTGCTATTCCTTTGAGTATCTGGACTATTATCGCTGCCCATATTGTATTTTGTCTATCTTATGTGGGTTTGGTGGTTTCTTCGCGCATGAATAATATTAATCCTCATTTAGAAGAAGCAGCATTAGATTTAGGTGCAACACCAATACAAGCTTTTATTTTAGTTTTATTACCTCAATTAATGCCGGCAATTATTTCTGGGTGTTTATTGGCTTTTGTCTTGAGTTTAGATGATTTTTTAATCGCTAGTTTTACTGCGGGAAGTGGGACTAATACCTTACCAATGGAAATTTTTAGCCGCATTAGAACGGGAGTTAAACCGGATATTAATGCTTTAAGTGTGATGTTAATTTCTACAACTGCTATTGTGGCTTTGATAGGGGAATTGATTAGAACTGCGGGGGAAAGGAGAGAATAGGAAAAAATCAATTCAAAGTAGAAAAATGTTTTAAAACTTGCATGAAAGCAGGAATATGATATTTAGCACAATTACTCTGTTCTGAGTAAAATTTAGCTATTTGCCTTAATAATTCATCCCTAAATACCTCCTCTGTATTAGTCCAATCACTTGGTGGTTTAATATCTTCCCAATAATGCTCTTGAGTTTTGTTATCCTTAACTTTTTTAAGCATTAATAAGGCATAAATTAACTCATTTTTGTGTGTTTCATCTGGAGAATTTTCAAACTGTTCTTTCCAGGAATCGCGTAACTTTTCTAAATCTGTACAATCTAATCCTGAACAATTACTAATGCGATTAAAGACGGTTGATAAGTTATTGTTTAAATCATTGCTATTAATAATAGCATCTGCCATAGTAATATAAATATCTTCAAGAATAACACTTTGACCATTATACATTGGAGAGTTTATTTGACTATTAAAGACTTCTTGCAGTTCGGGTATCATAAAATATGATTCTTTGTGAATTAATCCTGTCACCCAAATGCGATGATTTTTTGCATTTTCTTCATTAACTTGACCTTGCTGATAAAGATTTAAGAAAATTTCCTCCGTATTAGAAAAATGGTAATTATCAATATTTTGGGACTGTAAATCTAAATCAACTATAGCAAATAGCTTATTAGGATTTAAGTAAGATTGTTGAGCATCTTCTTCATGCAATTCCAAAAGCTTAAAATAGGTCTGTATAACATCTGATCTACCTTTACAATTAAAAAATATTGGTATATATGTTGTCCATGTGTTTGGAACGCATTTTCTATAAAAATAGGCATCGTGCCACTGCTCCATTTTTCCATAATTTGCTACTGTCTTATCATCTAAAATACTGCCTTGACCTTCACATAAAACAACAATTTTATTCCTAATTCTTCTATCTCCAAGAATTTTTTTACAATGTTGTATGAGTATTTCTTGATAAGTATTCATAGTGAAATATTATTATCTGATTTGATAAGTTTTGGTTCTAGTTCCCTGACATGGCCAGGTGTAAGTGCCTGACATAATTCATAGGAGTGAGTGGCCAGAATATATTGATTACTAGGAGACCATTGCTCTAAATCTGGAATTATTCGATATTGCCAATCTGGATGAAATCCTATTTCAATTTCATCCATGAGAACAATAGCATCTTCGATTTTATTATATTTTATCCATAGGTAAATGGTCAATCTTTTTAATTCACCATGACTTAAATCTTCAGGACAAAGTTCAATATTTCCATCATTTGTATCTAACTTGAAGGTGATTTTGGAGAAATCTGTAGAAATATTCACTTTTTTATTGGCTAACAATAAATTCAACTCACCTAATAATTCTTTATATCGCTTACCATACTCACCTTCAGTTTCAATAGCAGTTCTAAAATCTTCATCTCTAGCACTTGTGAATACTTTAATTAATAAATCTACCGGAGCAAAATCATAAGTGAAAAATCCTGGTAGTTTTGATTTAGATAATTTTAAATCTGAATCGTATTCTCTATCACCATTTTGTTGAAATAATAGGCTTCTGGACTTTTGAGAAGTAAATAGAAAAACTTGACTAATTGGAGCCGCTAAGAATATTTTATTGGATATTTTATTTAACCAGGCTTGTGCTTTGTATGCCTCTAAATTATGACTATTTTTGCATAATAAATATTCATTCTTTTTGTTATGCACCTGTGAAGAGTAATCACAGATATACATTATATTTTCTTCATGTTTTAATATATTCTCATAATAAGTTTTATTACAAACTAGAAATTCAAATTCAATTTCAACTTCTTTTTCACCATCCCAAATCTTGATAATAGCTAATACTCTATCACTAGAATCATCATTAACTGTAAAGCCATGTAGTAAATTTTCTATATAATGGTGTCTTTCTGGATCTGTGCAGCAATGTAATAACACAAAGACTAATTGTAAAAGTGTACTTTTACCACCTCCATTGAGACTTCCTAAAGGAAAGATATTAGGGACAAACCTTCTATCAAACTTAATATCCACATCTTTCAAAACGCGGAAATCTGGTACTTGAACTTGTAGTAACTTCATGTGAATTTTCTTCCTTGAGAAATATTACATATTGGAATTATACCACAAGTGTTGAATCCTGCAATAAAACTTTACAATCTTTGCGTTTTACCCAGGTAAAATCCATTGTCTATTGAGAATAGAGTCATTACAATACCAATGCATAACATTGATATGGATTATATTTTTACTGCAAATTCTTCTAAAGCCTGAAAACTGCCTACTTCCCAACTCCTTTTGATCACATTAGGGATAATCTGAGTAATAGCTATATCTTCAAAATAGGGACTTTGATCAGATTGGATATATTTACCATTTTTCAACAAATAAATAGCCAATTTACCACTATCATATATCCATAATTCTGGAACTCCAATCGCTTCATAAGCATCAAGAGTTGTTTTTGATGTCACATCAATTTCTATCGCTAAATCTGGTGGTATAGTAGTTTAACTTAAGAATGAGACAAAAAGAGTATAAGATTGAAGAGAGAAGGTATGGGA
>NZ_KE384622.1:44116-45106 GCF_000426905.1 Dolichospermum circinale AWQC131C | reverse complement strand
GAATAATAGTAAAAGTTTCGCTCTTTCTTCTGCTAGAATTTAGAAAATGAAAACGCCCTGCTAGGGAAGGGGGGCTGAGGGGTTAGGTTCTTGGAGATTGTTGGTTTCATCTAATACTTTTCAAACACCCTCTAAACATTACGCGAAGTGCTGTATTGGTATCGTTTTATTAATTTTTCACTTACCTAGGCGGAATAATAAGTCTCAAACCCGGATAAATGAAATCAGGATTACCTCCAATTCGCTCTCTATTATGTTTATAAATTACCGGCCACATATTCCCATCACCATAAAATCTTAGAGCTATCAGACTTAATGTGTCACCAGCTTGTACTATATATTGCGTCATCATTCTATCTCCTTTCAAATAGGTTCTGTAATTTGTCAGCTACACCATAGATGCCACCATCTACCAAAGTTTTGAATGAATGTCTCTCAGTTATAGTATTAAGAGTTGGATTATTTCCAATATATTGTTGAAACTCCTGGATAGTTACATCGTAGAATACAGGTATTAGAACATTGGTTCTGAGTATTTCTTCTTTTTCCAAAATTCTACTAAATTCTCGCCATACCCAACTATCTGTTGGTCTTCGAATCAAATTTGGAGTAATTACAAAAAGTGCAAATCTCGAATTGTGAATACCTTCATATATTCTTGTTTCAAAAAAATCACCATAATCAATTTGAAACCTATCATACCAAATACGACAACGTCTAGTTTGAAGAGCGTGAAATAGAGGATCTACAAATTGTTCCTTATCTTCACTTGCATGGCTCATAAAAGCATCATATGACTTCGACATAAGCTGTTTTCTTCCATCTAAATTTCTATCTCAGTTATAGTATAGCAGTCAGGTAAGAGGTTATTTATAACCCACATTCCGGACCCTGAACTGGCACAGATCAAAAAAGCCCTTAAAGTAGTACATAAAAACTAAAAATAAATTAAATAGAAAGAGTCTTAATGAGAAGAAGTAGCATTAAAAG
>NZ_KE384622.1:42174-44106 GCF_000426905.1 Dolichospermum circinale AWQC131C | reverse complement strand
TGAGAAAGTAAAGTTTCCTAAAGATGCCGAAAGAAAAAGAAAATTCAAGATGATTAAAAAATTCATTATAATTCATTATTCAGAAAGCAAGAAATGAGAGAATCACAATAGAACAAATTGTATATGGAGACAAAGTGAAATGGATGTTGAAATTCAAAGAGTTTTTGATCTTCTTAATAACGAAAGATTCAGAGCAGGATTATCACTCCTTAGACTTAACTCACAATTGATAGCGGCTGCTCAAGCCCATTCCAACGATATGGCTAGGCATAACTATCTAAACCACACTGGTTCTGATGGTTCATCAATGGTAGATCGGATGACGCGATATGGCTATAATTATCGGTGGGCTGGAGAGAATATTGCATATGGTCAAACCTCTGCTCAAGAGGTAATGCAATCTTGGATGAATAGTGCAGGTCATCGTAAAAATATTCTCAATCCTAAGTTTCGTGATGTTGGGATTGTATATGCTTACGGAAATACATTCTATTGGACACAAAACTTTGGTGCATAGCTATTTTTGAGAATCTTGGTAAGAAATCCGCGCCAGGGAATTCGTCAACTGTATCTGGGGCATAGGGCATAGGTATTGGATATTTTCCCCAGTCCCTAGTCCCCAGTCCCTAATTATTTACTCGTCTTCAGCAAAAATGAAGCGATATAACTCGCTAGGGTCAGGTTCGGGGCTACTTTGGGCAAATTTAACAGCTTCCTCAATAATACCCTGGATTTTCCTCTCAATATCTTTGAGTTCTGCTTCCGTAGCTAGATTTTGTTCCAGCAAATAACCAGCTAACTTTTTAATGGGGTCACGAGCAAACCAAAATTCTTTTTCTTCCTTACTGCGGAGTTCGTCGGGGTCCGCCAGAGAGTGACCCCGGAAGCGATAGGTCATAGCTTCGATTAAAGTTGGACCTTCACCAGCACGAGCGCGGGCTACGGCTTCTTGAGCAACTTGACGGACTGCTAAAACGTCCATTCCGTCCACTTCCACACCCACCATGTTAAACACACTGGCTTTCTTGTAAATTTCTGGTTGGGAAGTTGCTCGTTCGTGAGCCATACCAATTGCCCACTTATTATTTTCTACCACAAAGAGAATTGGCAATTTCCATAAAGCTGCCATATTCAAGGTTTCAAAAAATTGACCATTGTTAGCAGCACCGTCACCAAAAAAGCAAGCAGTTACTTGGTCTGCGGTTTTGTCTCCCAGAACTTCCCGACGGTATTTGGACTGGAAAGCCGCACCAGCAGCCACGGGAATACCTTCGGCTACGAAAGCATAACCACCTAATAATCGGTGTTCAGCAGAAAACATATGCATAGAACCACCGCGCCCTTTACTGCAACCTGTGGCTTTACCAAATAATTCCGCCATAACTTCTCGTGCGGGCACTCCAGCACTTAAAGCATGAACGTGGTCACGGTAGGTACTGGAAACGAAATCTTCACCAGGACGCATTGCTCCTTTGATGATGCCACTACAAACCGCCTCTTGTCCATTGTATAGGTGGACAAAACCAAACATTTTCCCTCTATAATACATTTCGGCACATTTATCTTCAAATAAACGCCCTAATGTCATATCTTCGTATAAGCCCAATCCTTCTTCTTTCGTAATTTGGACTGTGGCGTTATTAAATGTGGGTAATACGCGCTCTTGAATCATGCTTGTGAAGTATTCCTATTGTAAAACAAACAAGTTAAGTTTGTCTTTGATTACGTTAGCGATAAATTAGCCGACGTTGACAAAATTAAATTAATTAATTGATCAAAACCTATTTTATAGGGTAACAATCAGGATAACTGGCTTTCTGCATAGCGATTAACAATTAACTTAATTCTATAGGAATCCGGTTTGATTCTGTGAATTTACTTGTGTGGTCAGGGAACTCTTAACAGGTAACAGGTAACAGGTAACAGGGAACC